>NZ_FNCU01000007.1:0-224363 GCF_900099855.1 Bradyrhizobium sp. Rc2d
TCCAATCCCGACGCCATGCGGACGCGGCGCGAGACGGTCGAGCATCCCTTCGGCACGATCAAGGCCCGTATGGGTGCGACCCACTTCCTGATGAAGCGCCTGCGGAATGTCGCTGCTGAGATGGCGCTGCATGTTCTCGCCTATAACCTCACACGGGTGATGAACATCCTCGGCAAACCAAGCCTGATTGCAGCCATCCGCGCCGCCTGACGGCCGGAAGTGCGTCCAAAACTACAATCCCCCGGTCGCGGTACCTACTTTGGCCGGTCATTGGACGATTCGATACGCAAATACCGGCCGCGCGCAATACTTGGCGACCACGCCGCGTCAGGCCTATGCGTTTGCACACAACCAAGGCCCATCCGCGACCTCGGGGAATGTCCGCTCTTCGGCCGCTGCTGGGAATGACCGGACGTCAATCGGCCAGCCGCTTAATGAGTGCATGCCGTAGCTAAGTTCAGAACTTGACCTCGGACAGAACGGCTTGGCAGGAAGGTTTACGGGCCGGAAGCCATCACCGATGTGGCGCTCGGATGCCGAGATCGAAGGCTAATCGGTCGGCGGTCGAGATGTTGCGTGCTGATGGGTGCCAGCGTCACGCCCGTTGTGAGGATGCCATCATGCCCCTGTTTTGCCCGACGGGTCAAATGGATTTCGTAAAATCGAAAAAGCGCAATGCAAACAAGACCCCGGCTACTGTGCATGGGGTTGTTTTTCGATAATTTTGTTTTCGGGCCCCAGACGTCCCGGACCGACCAATCTCGCTACGCTTGAAACGGGCCCGCCCCGTCTCAGCTATCCACCTTCAGCGCGGCAATGAAGGCTTCCTGCGGGATGTCGACCTTGCCGAACTGCCGCATCTTCTTCTTGCCTTCCTTCTGCTTCTCCAGAAGTTTGCGCTTACGGGTGATGTCGCCGCCGTAGCATTTTGCGGTGACGTCCTTGCGCAGCGCGCGGACCGTCTCGCGCGCGATCACCTTGCCGCCGATCGCCGCCTGGATCGGGATCTGGAACATGTGCGGCGGGATCAGCTCCTTCATCTTCTCGACCATGGCACGGCCGCGTCCTTCCGCGCGGGTGCGATGCACCAGCATGGAGAGCGCATCGACCGGCTCGGCATTGACCAGGATCTGCATCTTGACGAGATCGGCCGGCTTGTAGTCGGTGAGGTGATAGTCGAACGAGGCGTAGCCCTTGGAAACCGACTTCAGGCGGTCGTAGAAATCGAACACGACCTCGTTGAGCGGCAGGTCGTATTTCACCATCGCGCGGGAGCCGACGTAGGTGAGCTCCTTCTGCGAGCCGCGGCGGTCCTGGCACAGCTTCAGCACGCTGCCGAGATATTCGTCGGGCGTCATGATCGTCGCCTCGATCCAGGGCTCGTCGATCTCGGCGATCTTGACCACGTCGGGCATGTCGACGGGATTGTGGATCTCGATCTCCTGGCCGTCGGTGAGCTTCATCTTGTAGATGACGCTCGGCGCGGTCGCGATCAGGTTGAGGTCGAACTCGCGCGACAGCCGCTCCTGGATGATCTCCAGATGCAAGAGGCCGAGGAAGCCGCAGCGGAAGCCGAAGCCGAGTGCGGCCGAGGTCTCCATCTCGAAGGAGAAGCTGGCGTCGTTCAGTCGCAGCTTGCCCATGGCGGCGCGCAGCGTCTCGAAGTCGTCGGCATCGACCGGGAACAGGCCGCAGAACACCACCGGGATCGCCGGCTTGAAGCCGGGCAGCATGTCGGCGACCGGCTTCCTGTCGTCGGTGATGGTGTCGCCGACGCGGGTGTCGGCGACCTCCTTGATCGCGGCGGTGATGAAGCCGATCTCGCCGGGGCCGAGCTCGTCGACCTGCTGCATCTTCGGCGTGAAGAAGCCGACGCGCTCGACGTCGTAGGCCGCGCCCGTGCCCATCATGCGGACGCGCTGGCCCTTCTTCATCGTGCCGTCGACGATGCGCACCAGCACGACGACGCCGAGATAGACGTCATACCAGCTGTCGACCAGCAGCGCCTTCAAGGTCGCGTCGCGATCGCCCTTCGGCGGCGGCAGGCGGGTGACGATCGCCTCCAGCACGTCGGGGACGCCGAGGCCGGTCTTGGCCGAGATCATCACCGCGTCGGAGGCGTCGATGCCGATGACATCCTCGATCTGCTGCTTGATCTTCTCGGGCTCGGCGGCGGGCAGGTCGACCTTGTTCAGGACCGGGACGATCTCGTGATTGTTGTCGAGCGCCTGGTAGACGTTGGCGAGCGTCTGCGCTTCGACGCCCTGGCTGGCGTCGACCACCAAGAGGGAACCCTCGCAGGCCGCCAGCGACCGTGAGACCTCATAGGCGAAATCGACATGGCCGGGCGTGTCCATCAGGTTGAAGATGTAATCCTTGCCGTCCTTGGCGCGGTAGGCGAGGCGCACCGTCTGCGCCTTGATGGTGATGCCGCGCTCGCGCTCGATATCCATGGAATCGAGCACCTGCTCCTTGCCCGCCATCTCGCGGTCGGAGAGGCCGCCGGTCATCTGGATCAGGCGGTCTGCCAGCGTCGATTTGCCATGGTCGATATGGGCGACGATGGAGAAATTGCGGATGTTGGAAATGGGGACGGTCGTCATGGGCGCGGGATACCACTCACATCCCCGTGCGGCAACCATTCACTTACCCTCCTGCGCCGGCATGAGGCTCCCGCCGTCGATTTCAGTGGCGGCCTCTGCTATTTTCCCACCTTTCGGTCATGGAAACGGGCCATGCATTGGAAGATTCTTTCTGCCTTGTTGTTTGCCGCATGTTTCGCCGTCCCGGCCGCCGCTGAAAAGCGCGTCGCCCTCGTCATCGGCAACTCCGCTTACCGGAGCGTGCCGCGGCTGGAGAACCCCGCGAACGACGCGCAGCTGGTGGCCGATACGTTGCAGCGGCTCGGCTTCGCGCTGGTCGGCGGGGGTGCCCAGGTCGAGCTGGACAAGGCGGGCTTCGACAACGCCGTCCAGCGCTTCGGCAACCAATTGATCGGTGCCGACGTCGCCTTGTTCTACTACGCCGGGCACGGCATCCAGGTTCGCGGGACGAACTATCTCGTGCCGATCACGGCGAATCCGACGCGCGAGACCGACGTGGATTTCCAGATGGTCGATGCCGCACTGGTGCTTCGGCAGATGGATGGGGCAGGAACCAAGCTGAACATCGTCATTCTCGATGCTTGCAGGAACAATCCATTCGGCGGGCGTGGGCTGCGTGGCTCCGACGGCGGCCTGGCGCAGATCCGCGCTCCGGAGGGAACGCTGCTCTCCTACGCCACCCAGCCTGGAAACGTCGCGCTCGACGGCGCCGACGGGCATAGTCCCTACACGCGGGCGCTGGTCGAAACGATGCAGCGACCCGGGCTCGACGTGCTGCAGACGTTCAATCAGGTGGGTCTCATCGTCAAGCGTGCGACCGGCAGCGCCCAGCAGCCCTGGGTTTCCACCTCGCCAATCGACGGCTCATTCTACTTTTCGGGCGCAGCGGCAGGGCAGGTCGCGGCAGTCGACGTGCCGGCGACGGTGACGGCGCCCACCTCAAACCTTCCGTCTTCCGCGCCGGTGACGAGGACTCAGTCGGATTTCCTGTTTCCGGATTCCGATAGCCGGCTGCTTGCCGATGCCGATCTGAGGGCGCTGAGCAAGGATGAGCTGCGCCTTGCGCGCAACGAGATCTTTGCCCGGCGAGGACGCTACTTCAGCGCGCCCGATTTGACAGCGAGATTCAGCAAGTTCGCCTGGTACGTCCCCCGGACCTGGGACCCTCAGCTCAGCGCCGTCGAGAAGGATAATGTCGCCTTGATCGAACGCTATGAATCCGGCGGCCCGGCTCAGAGCGGCTTCATCTTTCCCGATTCCGATCGACGCCTGCTCACGTCCGCTGATCTGCGTGGGCTTTCGAACGACGAACTCCGTATCGCGCGCAACGAGATCTTTGCGCGACGCGGACGATATTTCGAAGCGGCAGATCTCAAGGCCCGCTTTCAGCGCTTTTCATGGTATTCGCCCAATACATGGAATCCAAAGCTCAATTCGATCGAGGAGGCGAATGTCGCGCTGCTCGATCAGGCCGCCAAGCGTCGATGACGATGGCGCTGCGGGCAGGACGCGTCCTCCTCGTTCTCGTGCTTGCCTCTGCCCCGGCGAAGGCCCAGACCAGAACCGAGCTTCTCGATCGGCTGGTTCGCGCCTATCCCGAAGCTCTGTCCGGTCACGACGGCAAGCAAATTGTCTGGCGCGATGGCACCGCAATGCCTGTCGACGACGGCATCGACGACAAGTCATTTGATCAGCGCCTGCGCGACGCCTCGATCGTGGACCAGCTCCGTTTGCCCTATCCCGTCGGCGTTTCCGCGCCGCCCGCATTGAACGCCGACCCAGGAAGGTTTCGGAACGAAGCGTTCTTCAGGAAGATGTATGGCGACTGTCACAGTGGAGCGGTTCAGCGGAATCTCGTCACCATCACCTGGCTGCCTCGAACATGGGGGAAGGCGATCCAGGTGACCCGGATCAATGGCGTAGCGGACCGACTCAAGGAGGTGTCGGCGGAAATCGACAAGCTCGCGCCGGCGCTGAAGGCCGCTGCATTTCCAATTGCCGGCGTGCTGTCGTGCCGGCCGGTCGCCGATACCGGAAAGATGAGCATGCATGGCTATGCAGCCGCGATCGACCTGAATTTGCGATATTCCGACTATTGGCTGTGGGCGGGCCGGGGCAAGTCCATCCCGTACAAGAACAGGATTCCGAAGGAGATCGTCGACATCTTCGAACGCCACGGGTTCATCTGGGGCGGCAAATGGTATCACTACGACACGATGCACTTTGAATATCGCCCGGAACTGCTGGCCCGGTGATTGCGGACTTTTCGTGCTCGGGGTCCCCGCGTCCTTCATTCACGCCAAGCTGATTTCACTCCAGCGCAAAACGCGCTACGCAACGCTCCATGTCGACTACGTCACTTCCCTCCGCCAGAGCGCGCGCGAAGACCCGGGTAAGCTATGCCCGCTTTCGGGCCTGGCTGGTTGCCTGCGCGATCCGCCCCGAGGCCCGCCTCTGGCTGGTGATCCAGCTCGCCATCCTGCATGCGGTGCTCTGGACCTTCATCCTGATCAATCTCAAGGCGGCGCAGGACGTTCACATGGACGTCGCAGAAGCCTATGGCTGGGGCCAGAAATTCCTCTGGGGTTATGGCAAGCATCCGCCGCTGTCGGGCTGGATCGCCGGCCTCTGGTTCAAGCTGTTCCCGGCGGCGGACTGGGCGACCTATGCGCTTGCGATGGCGACCGTCAGTGTCGGCATGGTGATCTGCTGGCTGGTTGCCTTGCGCGTGGTCGACGCGCGGCGCGCGTTCCTGGTCGTGGTGATGATCGCGCTCTATCCGATCTTCAATTTCAAGGGATTCAAGTACAACCCGGATCTGCTCCAGCTCGTCACGCTGCCGCTGCTCGTGCTCGCTTATCTCAACGCCTTCGCGAAGCGGAGCTGGCAATCCGGAGTCTTGCTCGGGCTTGCCGGCGCGCTGGCGCTGATGACCAAATATTGGGTGTTGACCATGATCGGCGCCATCGGCCTTGCCGCGCTGATCCATCCCGAGCGGTTGCGCTTCCTGTCGTCGCCGGCGCCATGGGTCGCGATCGCGACGATGGTGGTGGCGATGATCCCGCACATCGTCTGGCTGGCGGATGCGCATTTCGTGCCGCTGACCTATGCCGGCGACACCTACAGCCTCGAGGACAGCAGCCAGGTGCATCAGCTCGTCGCGGGCTACTTCCTGCATAATTTCGCGCTGCTGGCCCTGCCGGTCGCGCTCGCCGCGCTGGCGATGGCGCTGGTGCCGCCGTGGCTCACGCTGCTCATGCGCGCGCCCTTGCGCATCGTCACGCGAGCCTGGGCGCGCGGGACCAATCCGGGCGTCAACCTCTCGCAGGCGCTGAACGTCTGGATCATCCAGATCATCGTCGCGTTCGGCCCGCCGCTCGGCGCGCTGGTGTTCAGCATCTACATGAAGACCGATTGGGGCATCTCGCTGTTCTTCCTGGTGCCCTTGGCGCTGGTCGCGATCCCCGCATTGCGGGTGCAGAGCTCGGTGCTGTTCAACATCGCCGCGATCTGGCTCGTGCTCAGCGCCGCCACGCTCGCCGCCTCGCCCTGGATCGCCGCACGCGAGATGGCGGCCAATGCAGGCAACACGGCGACCTATGGCGCGCGCTCGGAGCTGGCGCGCGAGCTGACGCAGGCCTGGCACGCGCGCTTTGCCTCGCGCTGGGCGGTCGTCGCCGGGACCATGGAGACGATTCAGCCGATGGTGTTCTACAGCCCCGATCACCCCAGCCCGTTCACGCCGAACGAAGCCTGGGCGTCCGGGCTGACCTCGCTCGAGGACGTCAGGACCTACGGCTTCATCGGCGTGTTCGATCCGACCGACGAACGTCTGCCCAAGTTCGAGAAGTGGGTCTCGGAAGTCGCGCCGAACACCGAGCGCATGGTGATGACGACGCGCCGCTTCACCCACGGCAAGGCCGGTCCGGCGATGAGCTGGAACATCTACATCGCACCGCCGGGGAAGTGAGCTCTCTTTACCTCTCCCCGCTTGCGGGGAGAGGTCGGATCGCTCTTGCGATCCGGGTGAGGGGGTACAGGTCTCACAACGATCTCATGCGCGGAGGGAGGCCCCTCACCCCAACCCTCTCCCCGTAAGAACGGGGCGAGGGAGCGCCGCACGGCGCGTGGCGAGAGAAGGGCCTAAACCCCTTCCTCGTTGAACTTGCTCTCGACGAGCTCGGTGATCGCCGTGAGTGCCGCTTCGGCTTCGTCGCCGGCAGCCGCGACCGTGATGGTCGTGCCGGGACCCGCAGCCAGCATCATCAGGCCCATGATCGAGGTGCCGCCGACGGTCTCGCCGCCGCGCGTCACCCACACTTGCGCGTTGAAGCGCTCGACCGCCTGGACGAACTTCGCCGAGGCGCGGGCGTGCAGGCCGCGCTTGTTGATGATCAGAAGCTCTTTGGAGATCGCCCCCGCGGGCACGCCCGTTGCGGCTTGCGGCGCGTCGTCGCTCATTTGCCGGCGAGCACGCGGCTGGCGATGGTGACGTATTTGCGGCCGGCTTCCTGCGCCATCGCGATCGCGTCGGGTAGCGGACGCTCCTCGCGCACCTTGGCGAGCTTCACCAGCATGGGCAGGTTGATGCCCGCGAGCACTTCGACCTTGGGCCGGCTCATGCAGGATATTGCGAGGTTCGACGGCGTGCCGCCGAACATGTCGGTGAGGATCGCAACGCCGTCGCCGGAATCGACGCGGTTAACCGCCTCGATGATGTCGCTTCGGCAGAGATCGGAATCATCTTCGGCACCGATCGTGATCGCTTCGATTTGCTTTTGTGGGCCCATGACATGCTCAAGCGCTGCCTTGAATTCGTCGGCAAGGCGCCCGTGGGTCACAAGTACTAGACCAATCATCGGAAAACTCCTCGCGGGCGCTTTTGGTGCGCCGCACGAACGCGCCACTTTGACCATCCAGAGCCCCTGCGCAAGAGGGGATGTTGCGTATCTCCCTGAATCTAGACGGATGGATGAGGGGAGCTGCGCCGGTCTATTCGGTCGCGATAGTGGGGTTCATATGGTTACCATTTCCCTTCAAACAATCGGCTGAGGGCTTAACGGAAGATGAACTCTTAGTAGTGGTCAAGGCCGCAACAACCAATGGGAGGGGCGAATAGCCGCGGCTAACAGGGATTCGCGGTATTTCGACACCAGAAATGCTGGTTTTCAGCGATTCTGTCGCAGGCAGGCGCTCGGCGTCCGCCGCGTCGAGATCGACCACGAGGCCGACCATCGCATGCTCCACGAAGTCGCAGCGGCGGATTCCCAAGCCCCGGATCTCGATCAGACCAGCCAATACCGGAGCGGGGCGGACTTCAATTTCATGGCCGACTGTCGCCAGATGGACACGGTCATCCCCGACCAGGACGGCCCTTTCGATCAGGCCCGACCGGCCCGCCATGATCAAATCGAAGGCAAGGCGCGACTTGCCGGAGCCCGAGGGACCGCGGATCAGCACGGCAAAATTCCCGACCTTGACGGCGGAGGCGTGCACGCTGGGGCCGCCGTCGCTCATAGCGCCGGCAGCCTCACCACGAAGCGCGCGCCCGTGACCGTCGGCGCGCCGTCGGCATCGAGCGGGCCTGCGCGGTTCTCGGCCCAGATGCGCCCGCCATGGGCATCGATGATCTGCTTGGAGATCGACAATCCGAGGCCGGAGTTCTGGCCAAAGCCCTGATGCGGACGGTCGGTGTAGAAGCGCTCGAAGATCCGCTCCAGCGCGTCGTCGCGGATGCCGGGGCCCTCGTCGTCGACCACGATCTCGATCTCTCCGCGCGCGCGGCGGCAGGTGAGGCGTACCTTGCTGCCGGCTTCCGAGAACGATTGCGCGTTGGACAGCAGGTTGGAGACGACCTGTCCGAGCCGTGAATCGTGACCGGTCACGGCGAACGTGTCGGTCGGGCCGCGGCCCTCGAAGCGGGTCTCGACCGCGACGTCGTGGCCGAGTTTGGTCTCGTTGGCGACGGACGCAAGCGTCGTCAGCAGGCGGCGCAAGTCGACCGGGATCGCATCCTGGCGCTGCAATTCGGCATCGAGGCGGCTGGCGTCCGAGATGTCCGAAATCAGACGGTCGAGCCGCTTGACGTCGTGCTCGATCACCTCGAGCAGGCGTGCGCGGCTGGTCTCGTTGCGCGCCAGCGGCAGCGTCTCGACCGCCGAGCGCAGCGAGGTCAGCGGGTTCTTCAGTTCATGGGCGACATCGGCGGCGAACATCTCGATCGCCTCGATGCGGCTGTAGAGCGCGCTGGTCATGTCGCGCAGCGCGCCGGAGAGGTGGCCGATCTCGTCGCGGCGGCGGGTGAAATCGGGGATCTCGATGCGGGCCTTGATGCGGCGGCGGACGCGCTCGGCGCTGTCGGCGAGCCGGCGCACCGGACCTGCGATCGTGCTGGCAAGCAGCAGCGACAGCATGATCATGACCGTTGCGGCAACACCGCCGACCTTCAGGATGGCGAGGCGCTCGGCGGTGACCATCTGGTCGATGTCGTCGCCCTGAGTCGACAGCATCAAGGCGCCGTGGATGGCACGCGAGCGCAGCACGGGGACCGCGACCGAGACGATCACCTCGCCGCGGGCATTGACCCGCACCATCGAGCGCTTCTGGCCCTGGAGTGCGTCACCCACCTCCGCGTAGCCATTGCCATTCTCGGGCCCGAGCTCGCGGTAGAGCGGCAGGTCGCCGCGGTTCAGCCAGGTCCGCACTGCGACCATGCCGCGCTCGACGATGCCGGGCTTCTCGGCCGGTGGCGGCAGATTGTAGCGCAGCACGTTTTCGAGGTTGCGGCTGTCGACCAGCAGGCTGCCGTTCGGATCGTAGATGCGCGCGCGCGTCTTGGTCGGCGAGATCAGCGTGCGCAGCACCGGCGCCACGCGCTCCGGATTGATCGGGAAGTCCAGCGGCGAATATTCGTCCGAGCCGCCATAGGTCTCGCCCGGCTTCAGATCGAGCAGCCGGTCGGGATCGATGGTGATGGCATTGGTCTGCACGGTCGCAGAGGCCGCGATGGCGCCGGCGATGATCTCGGCCTGCACCAGGAGACTCTGCGCCCGCGCGTCGATCAGGCCGGCGCGGAATTGCGATAGATACAGGATGCTGGCGACCAGCGCGACGAGGCCGGCGAGGTTGAGCGAGACGATGCGGCGGGTCAGGCTCGAGAAGGACAGCGCGAAGAAGAACTGCCCGGCGCGCTTCAACCAGTTCAGCGGCCGCCAACCCTGCGGCTTGTCTTCGGCAACGTGCTCCGGAACGCCGTGGGATGCGACATCCTCGGCGCTCTGGTTTGGATCAGGCTGCGTTCGGTCAAGCAATGCTTACGCCCGCGTTAGGACAGCTCGTTGAGAAGGTCCCCGCATCCTAGAGCGATCCCGGTCCCGATGGAATCAGAACCGGCGATGCTCTCGTCTTTCGTGAAGCTGCCTGCCGCCTCAGGCTTCCTTGAAGCGGTAGCCGACGCCGTAGAGCGTCTCGATCATCTCGAACTCGTTGTCGACCACCTTGAACTTCTTGCGCAGCCGCTTGATGTGGCTGTCGATGGTGCGGTCGTCGACATAGACCTGGTCGTCATAGGCCGCATCCATCAGCGCGTTGCGGCTCTTCACCACGCCGGGGCGGGTCGCCAGCGCCTGGAGGATCAGGAATTCGGTGACGGTCAGCGTCACCGGCTCGTTCTTCCAGGTGCAGGTATGCCGTTCCGGATCCATGCGCAAAAGGCCGCGGTCGAGCGCCTTGGCGTCGTTCTCCTTCGGCGCGACGGTCGGGTCCTTCGGCGCCGAGCGGCGCAGCACCGCCTTGACGCGCTCGACCAAAAGGCGCTGCGAGAACGGTTTGCGAATGAAGTCGTCGGCGCCCATCTTGAGGCCGAACAGCTCGTCAATCTCTTCGTCCTTGGAGGTCAGGAAGATCACCGGCAGATCGGATTTCTGCCGGAGACGACGCAGCGTCTCCATGCCGTCCATGCGCGGCATCTTGATGTCGAGGATCGCGAGATCGGGCTGGGTGGTGCGAAAACCGTCAAGCGCGGAGGCACCGTCGGTGTAGGTCATGATGCGGTAGCCTTCGGCTTCCAGCGCGATCGAGACGGATGTGAGAATGTTGCGGTCGTCGTCGACCAAAGCGATTGTGGGCATGAGCCTCTGCTTTCTGCTTTCCGTTTGGGTCGTGGCTTGAAACGGCGAGCAATCCAGTGATGCGCCGCATACAATGGGTGCCGAACTCGGCATACGAACCTTGTCACCGAGCAATGCAAGCTAGGCTGAAGTGTGACCAAGTTCCACGAAACGCGGCAGATCCGCCGCGTCTCGACCCATAACCTGGCCCCCGTTTACCCGAAAAAAGGCCTCCCTTGCAACCACCTGACCCCGAGAAAGCCGATGCAACCGACCCCGGATTTCGACCCCGCGAAACTCGCCAAATCGCTGCTGCGACGGTTGCGGCAGGGGGCGCTGGCAACCCTGATGGCCGGTAGTGGCGATCCCTATTGTTCCCTGATCAATCTGGCGAGCCATCCCGATGGCTCGCCGATCCTGCTGATCTCGCGCCTCGCCGTGCATACCCGGAACATCCTCGCGGACAGCCGGATCTCGCTGATGCTGGACGAGCGCGTGGCCGGCGATCCCCTGGAAGGGGCCCGGATCATGCTCTCCGGCCGGGCGGAACAGGCCGGCACCGACAAGGAGCTGCTCCAGCGACGGTATCTCAATGCCCATCCGTCGGCGGAGGGCTTTGTTTCGTTTAGGGATTTCTCCTTCTTCCGGATCCGTCCCTCGGGAACCCATCTGGTCGCCGGCTTCGGCCGGATCGTCGACCTCAAGCCCGAGCAGTTCCTCACGGATCTCACCGGCGCCGAGGATTTGCTCGCGGCGGAACAGGGCGCCGTCGAACATATGAATGCCGACCATCGCGACACCATGAACCTCTATGCCACAAGGCTGCTCGGCGCCGCCGAGGGCGACTGGCGCTGCACCGGCTGCGATCCGGAAGGCTTCGATATGCAAATGGATCAGACCGCCCTGCGGCTGGACTTCCCGGAGCGGGTGACGGATGGCACGGCACTGCGCAAGATGCTGGTCCGCCTCGCTGGTGAGGCGCGCAAGAAGATGGACCAGGGCGCAACGCTTTGAACGTCGCCGCTCATCGCTGCGACCCAAGACCGTAATCGGTCCGACGGCGGCAGCGAGAGTGTTCATGGCAAGATGGAATCGACTGGCGCTGATCGCAGGCCTCGCGCTCGCGGCGAGCGCATCGCTGTCCACGGCTGGCCTTGCCCAGAAGGGCAATCTCGCGGCGCAGGGCGCCAGGATCAACGCGCTCATGAGTGCCGGCAAGTATTCGGAAGCGCTCCCGCTCGCGCAGGCGATGGTCGCGAGCCTGGAGAAGAGCGACAACGGCCGCGAGTTCGCCGCTGCGCTCAACAATCTCGGTCAGGTCCATGCCGGCCAGGGGAGCGATGATCTGGCCGAGCCGCTCTACAAGCGCGCGATCGCATTGATGGAAAAGTCGCTCGGCCTCGACACTCCATTGGTCGCGTCCGAACTGACAAATCTCGCCGCGCTATATCAGCGGCAGGGCCGCTTCGCCGAGGCCGAGCCGCTGTTCAAGCGCGCGCTCGCCGTGCGCGAAAAGAGCTTGCCGCGCGAGCATCCCGACGTCGGCCAGGCCCTCAACAATCTGGCCACGCTCTACGTCAAGCAGGAGCATTTTGCCGACGCCGAGCCGCTGTTCCAGCGGGCGCTTGCGATCTACCAGAAAGCCGCCGGGCCCGAGCATCCCGCGGTTGCGACAGTCCTGAACAACATCGGTCAGGTCGATCGCGACCTCAATCGCGATGCTGATGCCGAAGCGCCGATCAAGCGTTCGCTCGCGATCCGCGAGAAGGTGTTGGGGCCGGAGCATCCCGACGTCGCCCGCTCGCTGAACAATCTCGCGGGTCTCTATCAACACCAGCAGCGCTATGCCGAGGCCGAGCCGCTGTATCGCCGCGCGCTGGCGATCCGCGAGCGCGCATTCGGCGCCGATCACCCCGACGTCGCAATCTCGACCAGCAATTTCGCCTATTTCCTCCAGGTATCCGGGCGGACTGCCGACGCCTTGCCGTTCGCGGAAAAGACGCTCGCCAACAATCGTGCGCAGTTGCGCGTCGTGTTGCCGATCCTGTTTTCCGCGCGGCAGCAGCATCTCCTGCCGGACGACAAGGCACTGGACGAGGCGCTCGCGGCGATCCAGCGCGGCACGCAATCCTCTGCCGCCTCCGCCGTGAACAAGCTCGCGGTGCGGTTGGCCGCCGGCAGCGATCGGCTCGCCGAGCTCGTGCGTAAAGATCAGGATCTCGCGGCCGAGTCCGACGCGCTCGACAAAGCGATGATCGCTGCGGTGTCGAAGCCTTCCGCTCAACGCGACCGCGCGGCCGAACAGCGCAGCCGCGCGCGGATCGCGGCAATCGCGAGCGAGCGCAGCGGATTGCAGAAGACCCTCGCCGTCGAGTTTCCCGACTATTCTTCACTCTCCAACCCGCTGCCGCTGGCGGTGAAGGACATTCAGGCATTGCTGTCGGCGGACGAGGCGATGGTGCTTTATTCGATCGTCGACAAGCAAAGCTACGTCATCGCGATCACCCGCGACGGCGTCGACTGGAAGGAGATCCCGCTCGGCGCTGACGCGTTGGCGCAGAAAGTGTCCGCCTTCCGCCGGGGATTGGACGTCGGCAAGGCGCACGATGCCTCCGGCAAAGCCGGATTGTTCGACCTTGCGCTCGCGAACGAGCTCTATGCCGCGCTGCTTGGTCCGGTGGAGGCGCTGACGAAAGACAAGCGCAACTTGCTGGTCGTGCCGTCGGCGGCGCTGACCGCGTTGCCGTTTCATCTGCTGGTCACGGAGAAGCCGCAAGCTGCGATCCCGGACAGGCTCGAAGGCTATCGCAGCGCCGCCTGGCTGTTGCGGCGTCAGGCCGTCTCGGTGCTGCCGTCGGTGATCAGCCTGAAATCGCTGCGCGCCTTTGCGCGCAGGGATCAAGGCATCAAGCCGATGACCGGCTTCGGCGATCCCGTGTTCAACCCTGCGCTGGAGGGACCGGCCGAGCGTCGTGCCGCAAGCGGCAAGGTCGCAGCGCGCAGCATCGCGACCATCGCCTATACCGACTTCTGGCGCGGTGCCGGCGTCGATCGGGCGCGGCTGGCGCAGGCGCTGCCGCAACTGCCGGATACTGCGGACGAGCTGAACGCGGTGGCGAGGGATGTCGGCGCGACTGATGCCGACATCCATCTCGGCCGCGACGCCAGCGAAACGACGCTCAAGCGTGCAGCGCTTGCTCAATATGGCATCATCTACTTTGCCACCCACGGCCTTGTCGCCGGCGACATCAAGGGATTGGGTGAGCCCTCGCTTGCACTCTCCATTCCCGATCAGCCATCGGAGCTCGACGACGGCCTGCTCACCGCGAGCGAGGTGGCCCAGCTCAAGCTCAATGCGGATTGGGTTGTGCTGTCGGCCTGCAACACCATCGCGGGCGACAAGCCCGGCGCCGAAGCCCTGTCGGGATTGGCGCGTTCGTTCTTTTATGCCGGTGCCCGCGCGCTCCTGGTCTCGCATTGGGCGGTGGATTCAGAAGCTGCCACGCGCTTGACCACGTCGACGTTCGAGCTGCTCAAGAACGAACCGAAGATCGGTCGCGCCGAAGCCTTGCGCCGCGCGATGTTAAGCTATCTCGATGACGCCTCGTCACCGCGCAACGCCTACCCTGCGATGTGGGGGCCGTTCGCACTCATCGGCGAAGGTGAGGTACGATAGGAAGCCACGTCGGGCATTGTGCGTCGCAATAACCTCAAGTAACGCGCAAATGCGCATTTGGTTGCGCGATCATTCGAACTTTTTGAATGCGCCTGCTCAGAGCTGACATGCGCGACGTTTGGCGCGGTCTTTGAATAAACCAAATCCTACGGGATCAGCTTGGCAACGCCAGCGTTCATCAGTATTAGGTCGCCCAACCGAGGCTAAATGGCCTATATTCACGGTGACCGCGATGGCGCCAAAGTTTGGTCGCGCTAAGTGTCGCGGGTTCTAGGAGGATTTTTTCGTGCAAGAGACGGGCGTGCGCAACGGTGCCTTCGGCGCCGACAAATTCGGCTTAAAGAATCTCAAGCAGGTTCACTGGAACCTCGGTGCGCCACAACTCTATCAATACTCGCTCTCAGCAGGCGAGGCGGTGCTGTCCGCCGACGGTGCGCTCTGCGCCGACACCGGCGAGTTCACCGGCCGCAGCCCGAAGGACAAGTTCACGGTGCGTGACGCCACCACCGACAAGAAGATGTGGTGGGCCGGCAACCAGTCGATCACCGCGGAGCAGTTCGAGACGCTCCATCAGGATTTCCTCAAGCACGCCGAAGGCAAGACTCTGTTCGCGCAGGATCTCTATGGCGGCGCCGATCCGGCCTACCGGATCAAGACGCGCGTCTTCACCGAGCTCGCCTGGCACTCGCTGTTCATCCGCACGCTGCTGATCCGCCCCGAGGCCGTCGAGCTGTCGAGCTTCACGCCCGAGCTCACCATCATCGACATGCCGAGCTTCCGCGCCGATCCGAAGCGCCATGGCGTGCGCTCGGAGAACGTCGTCGCGATTGATTTCGCCCGCAAGATCGTCCTGATCGGCGGCTCCTACTACGCAGGCGAGATGAAGAAGTCGGTGTTCACCACGCTGAACTACTATCTGCCCGAGCGCGGCGTGATGCCGATGCACTGCTCCGCCAATGTCGGCGCCAACGGCGACACCGCGATCTTCTTCGGGCTATCAGGCACCGGCAAGACCACGCTGTCGGCCGATCCCAACCGCACCCTGATCGGCGACGACGAGCACGGCTGGGGCCCGAACGGCGTGTTCAATTTCGAAGGCGGCTGCTATGCCAAGTGCATCAAGCTGTCGAAGGAAGCCGAGCCCGAGATCTTTGCTGCATCGACGCGCTTCGGTGCGGTGCTCGAGAATTGCGTGCTCGACAAGGACACCCGCGTCGTCGATTTCGACGACGGCTCCAAGACCGAGAACACGCGCTCGGCGTACCCGCTCGACTTCATCCCGAACGCCTCGCGCACTGGCCGTGCGCCGCAGCCGAAGAACGTGGTGATGCTAGCCGCCGACGCGTTCGGCGTGCTGCCGCCGATCGCAAAGCTCTCGCCGGCGCAGGCGATGTACCACTTCCTGTCCGGCTACACCGCCAAGGTCGCCGGCACCGAGCGCGGTCTCGGCAATGAGCCGCAGCCGGAATTCTCGACCTGCTTCGGCTCGCCCTTCCTGCCGCTCGACCCCAGCGTCTACGGCAACATGCTGCGTGAGCTCATCGCCCGGCACAATGTCGACTGCTGGCTGGTCAACACCGGCTGGACCGGCGGCAAGTATGGTGTTGGCTCCCGCATGCCGATCAAGGTGACGCGCGCGCTGCTCACCGCCGCGCTCGACGGCTCGCTTCGCAACGTCGAATTCCGCACCGACAAATATTTCGGTTTCGCGGTCCCGACCGCCCTGCCTGGCGTACCGAGCGAAATCCTCAACCCGGTCAACACCTGGAAGGACAAGGACGAGTTCGACAAGACCGCGCGCGCGCTGATCGGCATGTTCCAGAAGAACTTCGCCAAGTTCGAAGCCCAGGTCGACGCCGAAGTGCGCGCAGCCGCGCCGGACGTGAAGCTCGCGGCGGAGTAGAGCTTGCGCTGTTTGAATTGCGAAAGGGCGGCCGCGAGGCCGCCCTTTTTTCTTTGCGCGAGCTCTCTCCACCGTCATTGCGAGCGCAGCGAAGCAATCCAGAATCCCTCCGCGGAGACAGTCTGGATTGCTTCGCTGCGCTCGCAATGACGTGCCCTGCGGGAGCAGCTCACGCCTTGAAATACGCGATCTGCGTCGTGGTCGCGAGCAGTCGTCCGTTCGGTGACCACAGCTCGCCGTTCTGGTCGCCATAGCTCTTGTGGAAGATCTTCGCGTCGGCCGTCGCCAGCACGCGCGTGATGTCTTCCGCCGCCAGCTCTTCGGCATCGGTGTGGAAATACGTCGTCAGCGACACCGTGCCGAATGGCACCAGCTCGCGCCGCGCATGGAAGATGCGGCCGAAGAAGGCATCCGACATCGACATCAGCGACAGCATGTCGAGCTTGCGCGGCGTGCGGTCGCTGATCCAGATCTTCGAATAGGTGCTGGCGGGCTCGGCCTGCGGCGGGCCGATCCGCATCTCGCCCTCGACGAAGCGGAATTCATACTGATTGGCCCAAGACGCCGCGATCGTCGGGAATGGCAGCGTCTGCTCGAACGGCTTGGCGTCCGGGCACTTCGTCACCCCGTGCTCCCAGGACGGCCGGCGCTCGGCGAACACGGCGGTGGCGAGCGTTGCGACCTCGCCGCCGCCTTGGCTGAGCTCGACGCTCCAATGCTGGCTGGAGCGGTTGGCCTTCACCAGCCGTACGTCGAGATCGAACGGCCCCTTGGCGATCGGTGCGCAGTAATTGACTGTGAGCGCGAGCGGATCGCCGGCGCGTTCGGGATGATCGATCAGCGCGCGCAAAATGGTCGCGGCGGTGGCGCCGCCGAACGGACCGACAAAGGCCCAGTAATCGTCGCTGGTGTGCCCCTGCCAGCTGGAGTCACCGGCGGTGATGCGGGTGGCGTCGTCGAAAGGATGCGGGAGCTTGGCGTGCATTGTGTTCCTCGGTATCTCCCCGACGGTCATTGCGAGCGCAGCGAAGCACTCCAGACTGTCCCCGCGGAAAGAATCTGGATTGCTTCGCTGCGCTCGCAATGACGGTGTTGAAGCTAGGGCGTCCGTATCACTGACGCCGGCTTGGGGATGACGACAATCATATCATCATCCGCCTTGCAAGGTGCAATAACCTCGCAGGTAAGGCCGATTTCACGCTGCGGAAAATCAGCCTGCGACGTCGCGCAGATCTGGCAGCAGCGGCGTGGTCGGATTGACCGGCACGTTCCAGATCTCCTCGGCGTATTCGCGGATGGTGCGGTCGGACGAGAACCACGCCATGCGCGCGACGTTGAGGATGGACGCGCGCGTCCAGGCCGGCGCCACCTGCCAGCGCGCATCGATCGCGCGCTGCGCCTCGTAATAAGAATCGAAATCGGCGCTGACCATGTAATGGTCGAGATAGCGCAGCGCATGCGCGATGGATTCGAAGCGGCCGGGATCGCCGTTTGAGAATTCGCCGGTCCCGATCGCATTGATGGCACGCTGGAGCTTCGGCGAATTACGGATGACGTCGGACGCATCCAGACCCTGCTTGCGCCGGATCATCACGTCGCCGGCCTCCAGGCCGAAGATCGCGATGTTCTCGGCGCCGACATGGTCGCGAATCTCGATATTGGCGCCGTCGAGCGTGCCGATGGTGATGGCGCCGTTCAGCGCCAGCTTCATGTTGCCGGTGCCGGAGGCTTCCATGCCGGCGGTCGAGATCTGCTCGGACAGGTCGGCTGCGGGAATGATCACTTCGGCCAGGCTGACATTGTAGTCGGGCAGGAAGGCGACCTTGAGCTTGCCGCCGATCGCAGGATCGTTGTTGACGGCCTCGGCGACGTCGTTGATCAGCTTGATGATCAGCTTGGCGTAGCGGTAGCTCGCCGCGGCCTTGCCCGCGAAAATCTTCACCCGCGGCACCCAATTGCCGTTGGGATCGTCCTTGATCGCCTGGTACAGCGCGACCGTCTCGATGATGTTGAGGAGCTGGCGCTTGTACTCGTGGATGCGCTTGATCTGCACGTCGAACAGTGCGCCAGGATCGACCTTGATGCCGAGCCGCTCGCCGATCAGCCGCGCCAGCGCCGCCTTGTTGGCGTGCTTGACGGCTCGGAATTTCTTCTGGAATTCGACGTCGCTGGCGCGGGCTTCGATCAGGCTGAGCTGGGAGGGATCGTCGAGCACGGCATCGCCGCAGGTCTCGCGCAACAGATCGGTCAGCTTCGGGTTCGCCAGCATCAGCCAGCGGCGGAAGGTGATGCCGTTGGTCTTGTTGGTGATGCGGCCGGGATAGAGATGGTTGAGATCGTGGAACACGGTCTCGCGCATCAGGTCGGAATGCATCGCCGAGACGCCGTTGATGCGGTGCGAGCCAACGAAGGCGAGCTGGCCCATGCGCACGCGGCGGCCGCTCTTCTCGTCGATCAGCGAGACCGAAGCGCGAAAGTCGATGTCGCCGGGGCAGCGCGCCTCCGCCAGCGCCAGATGCTGCACGTTGATGCGGTAGATGATCTCCAGATGCCGCGGCAACAGCTGCTCGAACAGCTCGACCGGCCAGGTCTCGAGCGCTTCGGGCAGCAGCGTGTGATTGGTGTAGGAGAGCGTGGCGACCGTGATCTTCCAGGCCTCGTCCCAGCGGAAATTGTGGAGGTCGACGAGGATGCGCATCAGTTCGGTGACGGCGAGGCTCGGATGGGTATCGTTGAGCTGCACCGCGACCTTGCCGGCGAGGCTGCGGAGCTGGCCGTCGGAGGCGAGATGCCGTTTCACCAGATCCTGGAGCGAGGCGGAGACGAAGAAATATTCCTGGCGCAGCCGCAGCTCGCGGCCCGCCGGGCTCTCGTCGTTCGGATAGAGGAATTTGCAGATCGCTTCCGCGCGCGCCTGCTCGGCACTGGCGCTGACATAGTCGCCCTTGTTGAAGGCATCGAGCCTGAGCGGATCGGGCGAGCGCGCCGACCACAGGCGGAGCGCATTGACGTGCTGCCCGCGCCAGCCGACGATCGGCGTGTCATAGGCGATCGCCTGCACGGTCTCGCCCGGGTGCCAGATGGCGCGGTCACGGCCCTTGTCGTCGACATGCTCGACGCCGCCGCCGAAATTGACGTCGTAGATCACCTCCGGCCGCTGCAATTCCCAGGGGTTGCCGAAGCTCAGCCATTCGTCCGGATATTCCTGCTGCCAGCCCTGATTGATGATCTGGCGGAACAGGCCGTAATCGTAGCGGATGCCATAGCCGATCGCAGGGATCGACAGTGTCGCCATGCTTTCCATGAAGCAGGCGGCGAGCCGCCCCAAGCCGCCATTGCCGAGCGCCGCGTCCGGCTCGCATTTGCGCAGCTCGGGCAGCGACACGCCGAGATCGCCGAGCGCGAGCTCGAAGATCTTCAGGAGCCCCATGTTGTTGAGCGCGTCGGTGAAGAGGCGGCCGATCAGGAATTCGAGCGAGAGATAATAGACGCGCTTGCGCCCGGCGTCGTAGCTGCGCTTCTCCGCCGTAAGCCAGCGATGCACGACGCGGTCGCGCAGCGCGAGCGCCGCGGCCTGGTACCAGTCGTGCCTGGTCGCCATGCCCGCGTCCTTGCCGATGGCAAGGCGCAGCTTCGCCAGGATCGCACCCTTGATCTCAGCCAGCGCGAGCTCGTCGATGGGCTGGCCGGGGGCGGGAAAATTTGGCTGGAACGATTGATCTTGCAAGGCCGTCACTTCCTAGTCGAACGAACACCACTCACCCTACGCGTCATGCCCCTGCACCGGAACCATCGCTGGCGCGGTCGTGCACTGCGTTGATGCAAATTTATGCAAGGAACGGGCCGATTTGGGAACCCGGACCAGCACGGAGAAACACGGATTTGCTGCTACAATGGCGGCCAATTCAGCCATCACTGTGGAGGAGCCCTCATGAGACCTCTGATGAGACTGCTGATCGAAATCGCCACTGCGACCCTGCTCATTGTCTGCATCAGCGTCTCCACCGCCGCCTCCGCCGCCGGCAAAATGGGCCGCAGCGCCGACGGCCTCAGCTGCGCAGTCTCGCTCCCGCAAAACGCAACGCCAGCAGCCCGCTGCGCCGCCATCAAGCGCCAATGTGGCGGCAAGTTTTATGCGAGCGCATGCGGGGACAGGCTGATGTCGGCGGTGAATTGAGGGCGTTGGGGCGAGGCGAGACTGCTTCCGCGCGTCGTCCTGGCGAAAGCCAGGACCCATTACCCCAACTGCTAGATGAGGCCCGACCGGTCATTCCAATCCGGATTTTCCTGCTCGATCAACTTGATCTTCCAGTCGCGCTTCCAGAACTTCAGTTGCTTCTCGCGTGCGATCGCTTCTTGCGGTGTCGCAAAGGCCTCGACATGGACGAGCCGGAATACCTTGTATCTGTACACGAACTTGGAGCCTCGCCCCGAGCGATGCGACTCAAGCCGCGCGCGTACGTCGTTGGTGACGCCGACGTAAATCGTACCGTGATGACGACTTGCGAGGATATAGACGTAGTAGCTGCCTGTGCTCATGGCTCCCTTCGCAAAGACAACGCCGACCGGGGTAATGGGTCCTGGCTTTCGCCAGGACGACGTTCTCAACAAGAGCGCCGGAGCATCAGAACAAATTAAGAACATTTTAGCAAGTCTTTGATATATCATTGTGATTCGGCATCTCGCCGACACAATATCTAGCGTCCTTCAGACTTCACGAGGACTACATGTCCACCATTGCCTTCGATCAATTCGCCCTCACCCGGATCGCCGATTTCGCGCGGTCGCTGTCGCGACTGCATCGGGCGGCGCGGCGCCAGAGGATCGATGACGACCAGTTCGACCGCGAGTTCAACGCGGTGTGCCAGTCGATCTGGGGCTACACCATCGACGACATCAGCGACGAGCTGTTTTCGACCGACGACCATCTGTTCCTCGACACGCTGGATGAAGCGCAAGCGCGCATCTTCGCCGCCGAGCAGGGTTATGACCTCGTCGATGACCAGGGCATGCTGACCGATTGGTGGGGCTTTTGCTGGATGATCCTGGCCGAGAAGCGCGGCCTCCTGACGCCGGAAAACCGCGCCGCTGCGCGCGCGGCGATCGAGGAGAAATATCTGGCGGCGCCGAACGTGATCGGGGTGATCATCGGACGGTAGACTCGTGCCCCGGGCGCAGCGCAGCACGTCAGTGATGCGCTGCTGAACCGGGGCCCAGAAATTGCTGGGTCCCGGCTCAGCGTCGCATCGCTTTCGCGCTGCGCCGCGTCCAGGACACGAGATCAGTCCAATCCCGCCCGCTTCGCCGGCTTCTGCGTCTTCGGCACGGTCACGTCGGGCAGCACCTCGCGCACGATCTCCGCGGCCGGCGCGTCCGCCGCGACCGTCTCGGCGCGCACCGGTGCTACCTTCATCTCGCCAAGACGCGCGCGGACCTGCGCGGTGAGGCCGGGATAGGAGGCAACCGGAGTGAAGTCCGCAGCCTGGTCGTTGCCGACACGGATGCCGGTATAGGCAACGAGGCCGTCGGCGGTCGCAATCACGTCGCCGGCCTTCAGCGATGAATCCAGCGCGAGGTCGACCGGGGCGAGGCCCACGGGTTCGCGCCCGTTGCAGGTGCAGTCGGCGCGCAGCGCCTTGCGGTAGGCGAACGCGTTCTCACTGTCGGCGTAGCGCTCGCCGGTCTGCGACGCGGCACCCTCGATCGAGGAGCCGAAATAGACCTTCGTCGCGCTGGCAGGGCAGAACGCCTGACACATCTGCGCCGGCGAGGCGAGCCCGCGCATCAGCGGAAAATATTTGCCGTCGCAGCTGCGCACGCAGAAGGCCGGACCGGAGCCGCCGGCCGCCGCCGAACGGGTCGGCGGCGCATATTGCGGGGTTGCCGCATTCTGCTGGCCGGTGAAGGGATCGGTGTAGGAGCCCGCCTGCTGCGGCACTTCGCGCTGCGGGCGCTGCTGCTGCAGGCCGCCGAAGAAGAAGTCGAACAGGCCTTCGGCCGAAACCGGAGCCGGGGCCGCGAGCAGCGGTGCCGCAAGGCTGGCGGCCACAAGCATCGCGCGACGCCACCGGCGCGCATGGGACGAGATTGTACGCAACGCTCACTCCACGGACGCTACTGAACCTGGCCGCGACCAGCGAGGTCTTGGCGCATGATTCACCATAAAGCGGGATGGTAAATGAGCAGTTGAGCGGAGGCGGTTTCAAGTCGAGGCCGTGACCTCTTTGAGGCCGGGCACAGCTTCCGACAGATCGTTGCTTCCGGGCCACGCCCGAGCGTAACGTCCAGGGCTGTTTCGCGGCCTCAAGCCTTCAAGAATTCCGACGCCTTGTAGAGCGAGCGGAACGGCAGGCCGGCCGCGCCGAAAGTGTCCGTGGCGCCTTCCTCGCGGTCGACCATGGTCAGCACCAGCACCACATTGGCGCCGGTCTCGCGCACGGATTCCACCGCCTTCATCGCCGAGCCGCCTGTGGTGGTGACGTCCTCGACGATCACGACGCGCTTGCCCGCCAAGGTCTCGCCCTTGGGCAAGCCCTCGATCGCGAGCTTGGCGCCGTGCTCCTTCGGTTTCTTGCGCACGAAGAACGCCGCGATCGGATGGCCCTTGATCCAGGAGATCTGCGCCAGCGCGCCGGCGAGCGGCACCGCGCCCATCTCGAGCCCGCCGATGAAATCGAGCTTGTCGTCCTTCAGCGCCTCGTAAGTGAGTTCGGCGAGCAGCGTCGCGCCCTCGGGGTCGAGCATGGTCGGCTTGAGGTTGAAGTAGAAATCGCTCTTGCGGCCCGACGCGAGCGTCACCTCGCCGCGGCCAAAGGAGCGCCGGCGGATGATTTCGAACAGGCGGGCGCGGGAGGCTGATTTCGACACGACGGTCCCTCGAACAGCGTTTTTGAAGGAGGCGGAATTTATCCGCGACTGCCGCGACATTCCAGAGGGGGCGTCTCCCGTCAACAGGGATCGGCTATTCCGGCCCGCCGGTTGTGGGGGTGCAACCTTCTGGAGTAGGTGAGGGCCGAACCTGGGGAAGGGAAGCAAGGCATGACCATCGAACTGCACACCTGGAACACACCGAACGGCCGCAAGATCTCGGTCGCGCTGGAGGAGATGGGGCTGCCCTACAAGGTGATCCCGGTGAACATCACCAAGGGCGAGCAGATGGCCCCGGAGTTCCTCAAGCTTTCTCCCAATAACAAGATCCCCGCGATCGTCGACCCCGAGGGTCCCGACGGCAAGCCTGTCAGCATCTTCGAATCCGGCGCGATCCTGCTCTATCTCGGCGAAAAGACCGGCAAATTCCTGCCGAGATCGCTTGCCGCGCGCATCCCCGTCTATGAATGGCTGATGTGGCAGATGGGCGGCTTCGGCCCGATGCCCGGCCAGGTGCATCATTTCATCGCGCTCGAGAACGAGCAGGACCGCGCTTATGGCCTGAAGCGCTTCATGGCGGAGACGCGCCGGCTCTATGGCGTGCTCGACCGCCGGCTGGAGGGCCGCGACTTCGTCGCCGGCGAGCTCTCGGTTGCCGATTTCGCGATCCTGGGCTGGGCCTGGCGCCATCCGCGCCACAAGGTCGATCTCGCCGACTTCCCCAACGTCAAGCGCTGGTACGACGCCTTGATGGCGCGGCCCGCGGTGAAGCGGGGGATGGAGGCGAAACTGGATTGAGGTTGCTCTTTAGCCTCTCCCACAAGGGGGAAACAGGAGATACCTCGCCCAATAGGCCAACCGTCCTGCCGCATTATCCTGCATTATTTTGTTGCCTAAGCAACTAATTTGTGCGAACCGTTTCCCGGACAAGGACGACGGCGGAGGAACCGCCGCGTCCGATCTCGGAGGAAACGATGCGCGGCCGGACTGGTGCCGTCGGCAAATGCTGGCGCATGCCTAGACATGAGGGAGGCGGACCGCCGGCGCGCGGCCTGTCAGGTCTCGGTGCCGCCGGTCACCGCGCCGAGATTTTCGTGCAGCCTGCGGAGCAGGTCGATCAGCACCTCACGCTCGTCCTTGCTGAGGCAGGACAACAGGCGCCGCTCGCGTTCGAGCGCGGCGACGATGACCTTGTCGTGGGTGGCGCGGCCCTTCGCCGTGAGCGAGATCGAATGGGTGCGGCCGTCGTTCGGGTCGGTGCGGATCGACACCAGCCCGCGCTTTTCGAGCCCCGCGAGCGTCCGGCTCACCGGCCCCTTGTCGAAGCCGATGACGTGGCAGATGCGCGAGGCCGGGATGCCGGGCTCGATCGCCAGCAGCGACATGATCCGCCATTCCGTGACGTTGACGCCGAATTGCCGCTGATAGAACGCGGTAGCGCTGTTCGAGAGCTTATTAGCGATGAAGGTGACGAACGCCGGGACGTAACGATCGAGATCGAGCGTCGGTCCCGCATCATTGGGCGCAGGCTTTTGGCGGACTCTGGTCGAAGACGGCGGCATATCGGGGTTCTGACTCGCGGCGGGCCGAGAGACCTAAGGGCATGCGCCGCCCTTTCACAAGATCAAAATGAGGGAGGTCTCCCATGACTGCATCCGGCTCCTCCGTATCAGCTGGCGTCGCCGCCGTCCCGCATCTCGACGTCGATCCCTTCGCGATGAATTTTTTCGCCGATCCCTATCCCACGCATGAATTGCTGCGGGAGGCAGGCCCGGTCGTCTATCTCGACAAATGGAGTGTGTACGGCGTGGCGCGCTATGCCGAGGTCCATGCCGTGCTGAACGATCCCGCGACCTTCTGCTCCAGCCGTGGCGTCGGCCTCAGTGATTTCAAGAAGGAGACGCCGTGGCGGCCGCCGAGCCTGATCCTGGAGGCCGATCCGCCCGCGCACACCCGCACCCGGGCCGTGCTGTCAAAGGTGCTGTCGCCGACCGTGATGAAGCAGGTGCGCGACCGCTTTGCCGCAGCGGCCGAGGCGCGGGTCGAAGCGTTACTGGAGCAGCGCAGCTTCGATGCGATCGCCGACCTCGCGGAAGCCTATCCGCTCTCGATCTTTCCCGATGCGCTCGGGCTGAAGCCGGAAGGACGCGAGCATCTGATCCCCTATGCGAGCGTGGTGTTCAACGCCTTCGGCCCGCCCAACCAGTTGCGCCAGGAGGCGATCGAACGCTCGGCGCCGCATCAGGCCTATGTCGCCGAGCAGTGCCAGCGCGAAAATCTGGCGCCCGGCGGATTCGGCGCCTGCATCCACGCCCGCGTCGATGACGGCGAGATCACCGCGACCGAAGCGCCACTCTTGGTGCGCTCGCTGCTGTCGGCCGGCCTCGACACCACCGTCAACGGCATCGGCGCCGCGGTCTATTGCCTCGCGCGCTTCCCGGATCAATGGCAGCGCCTGCGCGAGGATCTCTCGCTCGCGCGCGGCGCTTTCGAGGAGGCTGTGCGCTTCGAAAGCCCGGTGCAGACCTTCTTCCGCACCACCACGCGGGAGGTCGAGCTCTCCGGCGCGAAGATCGGCGAGGGTGAGAAAGTGCTGATGTTCCTCGCCGCCGCCAACCGCGATCCGCGGCGCTGGGACAAGCCCGACCGCTACGACATCACCCGCCGCACCTCCGGCCATGTCGGCTTCGGCTCCGGCATCCACATGTGCGTCGGCCAGCTCGTCGCCCGCCTCGAAGGCGAGGTGATGCTGACGGCGCTGGCCCGACGCATCGCGAAGATCGAGATCACGGGCGAACCAAAACGGCGCTTCAACAACACGCTGCGCGGGCTCGACAGCCTGCCTGTCACCATCACCCCGGCCTGACGAGGAGTTTTATGCCCGCCATCACCTTCATCCATCCGGACGGCAGGTCCGATCGCGTCGAGACCGGCGATGGCGAGAGCGCCATGCAGGCCGCGACCCGCCACGGCCTTGACGGCATTCTGGCCGAATGCGGCGGCAACGCCATGTGTGCGACCTGTCACGTCTATGTCGACGAGAGCTGGCTGACGCGCCTGCCTGATATGGCGGACGACGAGGATGCGCTGCTCGACGGCACCGCGAGCGCGCGGCTGCCGAACAGCCGGCTGTCCTGCCAGATCCACGTCACGCCCGCGCTCGACGGGCTCGTCGTGAGGCTGCCGGAGCGGCAGGTCTGAAACTTGAATCGCGCCGGCAACGATCGGCGCGGCACCACATCCAACAGGGGAGGGAACGATGAAGCATCTGAAGTGGGCACTCGCACTGGCTGCGAGCCTGGTGGCCGGCGCGGCAAGCGCCGAGATATCCGACAATGTCGTGCGCGTCGGCGTGCTCAACGACATCTCCGGCATCTTCCAGGACACCAACGGCATGGGCTCGGTCGAGGCCGCGCGCATGGCGGCGGAGGATTTCAACGGGGGCGGCAAAGGCATCAAGGTCGAGATCGTCTATGCCGATCACCAGAACAAGGCCGATGTCGGCAGCGCCATCGCGCGCAAATGGCTCGATGTCGAAGGCGTCGACGCCATCGTCGACGTGCCGAACTCGGCCGTCGGGCTCTCCATCAACACGCTCTTGCGCGACAGCCGCATGACGTTCCTGGCGTCCTCGACCGCAAGCTCCGATCTCACCGGCAAGGCCTGCTCGCCCAACACTATCCAGTGGGTCAACGACACCTGGGCGACCGGTAGCACCACGGCAGCGGCGATGGTGTCGCGTGGCGGCAAGGAGTGGTACTTCCTCACGGTCGACTTTGCGCTGGGCAAGGGCATCGAATCGGAAGCGCAGAAATATATCGAGGCGCATGGCGGCAAGGTGATCGGTTCGTCGAAGCATCCGCTCGGCACCTCCGATTTCGCGTCCTTCCTGTTGCAAGCGCAAAGCTCGAAAGCGCCGGTGATCGGCCTTGCCAATGCCGGCGGCGACACCATCAACGCTGTGAAGCAGGCCGCCGAGTTCGGCATCCAGCAGAGCGGCCAGAAGCTGGTTGCCTTCCTGCTCTTCATCAACGACGTCCACGGCATGGGCATCAAGGTCGCGCAAGGGCTCCAGCTCATGGAAGCTTTTTACTGGGATATGAACGATGACACCCGCGCCTTTGCAAAACGCTTCGCGGCGCGTCCGGGCATGAACGGCAAGATGCCGAGCGGCAACCAGGCCGGCGTCTACGCCTCCACGCTCGCTTATCTCAACGCCGTCGCCGCCACCGGCAGCGACAATGCCAAGAACGTCGTGCCCGAGATGAAGAAGTTCAGGGGCAAGGACAAGCTGTTCGGCGACACCATCATCCGCCAGGACGGCCGCGTGGTGCATCCGATGTACCTGTTCGAGGTGAAGAAGCCGGAGGAGTCGAAATATCCGTACGACTATTACAAGCTGGTCTCGACCATCCCAGCGGACCAGGCGTTCCGCCCGCTGGCCGAGGGCGGCTGCGAACTGGTGAAGTAGGGGAGCGAGCGCGGTCTCCGTCACCCTCCCCTGGAGGGGGAGGGTCGATCGCGCGCAGCGCGAGCGGGGTGGGGTGATCTCTCCACTCGGGCACCGCTTCTGCGGAAAGACTGTCACCCCACCCCGCTACGCATTTCGCTTCGCTGCATGCGTAGCGACCCTCCCCCTCCAGGGGAGGGTAAGAGAAACGCCCTCTACACCACCTTGCTACTTCCCTGCGTGATCAGCCGCGCCGCCCGCTGGTCGCGGGAGTAGATCCAGAGCCAGCTGAGCGCGACGCTGAGGCGGTGGCGGAGGCCGATCAGGAAGTAGATGTGGGCGATGCCCCAGATCCACCACGCGATGGTGCCGCGCAGCTTGATGCGGCCGAAGTCGATCACCGCGAGCCGCTTGCCGATCTGCGCGAGGCTGCCGGCGTGCTTGTAGCGGAAGGCGCCCTTCGTCTCGCCGCGCAGCCGCGCCCCGATGGTCTCGGCGACATGGCGGCCTTGCTGCTTGGCCGCGGGCGCGATGCCGGGCACCGGCTTGCCCTCCCAGGCGTTGATGTTGACGGTGTCGCCGATCGCAAAGATCTCGGGATGGCCCGGAATCGTCAGGTCGCCCTCGACCTGCACGCGCCCGGCGCGATCGCTTGGTGCGCCCAGCCATTCGGCAGCGGGCGAAGCGCGCACGCCGGCGGCCCAGATCCTGGTCTTGGCGTTGAGCCGCGTGCCGCCGAACACCACGCCGTCGCGGTCGATCTCGGTCACGGGTTGCCCCAGCACCACCTCGACGCCGATTTTCTCCAGCGAGGCCTGCGCGTAAGCCGAGAGGTCGTCGGCAAACCCCGCGAGCACGCGCGGGCCGGCTTCGATCAGCACGACGCGCGCCTTCGTCGTGTCGATGTTGCGGAAATCGCCGGGCAGAGTGTGGTGCGCCATCTCGGCGATGGTGCCGGCGAGCTCGACGCCGGTCGGGCCGGCGCCGACGATGACGAAGGTCAGCCGCGCCGCGCGCCTCTCCGGATCCGTCTCGCGCTCGGCGCGCTCGAATGCCACCAGGATGTGCCGGCGCAGCGTGGTGGCGTCCTCCAGCGTCTTCAGGCCGGGCGCGAACTGCTCCCATTCGTCATGGCCGAAATAGGCGTGCCGGGCGCCGGTGGCGAGCACGAGGGTGTCGTAAGGCACCTCGCTGCCGTCGTCGATCAGCACGCAGCGCCTGTCGGTGTCGACGCCGCTGACGGTCGCAAACAGCGTCGTCACCTCGCGCCGGCCCCGCATGAGATGGCGGACCGGCCAGGCGATCTCGCTGGTCGCGAGCGAAGCAGTCGCGACCTGGTAGAGCAGCGGCTGGAACAGATGATGGTTGCGGCGGTCGATCAGCGTGATCTCGACCGGCGCGCCCGCGAGCCGGTAGGTTGTCTCCAGCCCGCCAAAGCCGGCTCCGACGATGACGACGCGGTGCGGTGTCGTGGTCATGATGTGCCCCTCGAATCTCGCTGCTCTACCTTCTCATTTAAGTGCGGATTGGGCGCCGCGGTCCAATAGCCGTCATCAATCGCCGCATAGGCCTGGTGCATCGATCCGCCGCGAAAAAGTGCCGCAGCCTTGACCATGCCTTGGCCGAAGTGAGTAGAATTATATTTCTTGCCATCCCCAATTCTGGCGAAATATGGTGCAGGGACGGACGCTGAGCCATTGGCGGCTCGACAGATTTTGCGTTCAATAAAGACTGGCCCGGTGCGGCGATCACCCCGTTTCCGGGATCGATAATCAAGGAGGGGAGTGGTTATGAGGACGGCATTCTGGCTGGCGGGCGCAGCGGCGCTGGTGCTGGCAAATCCGGCATTCGCCGGCGACACCATCAAGATCGGCTTCGTCTCGACCTTCAGCGGCCCGACCGCCGTAATCGGCAATGACATGCGCAATTCCTTCGAGCTCGCGCTCGACCATCTCGGCCGCAAGATGGCCGGCAAGCCGGTCGAGGTGATCTACGAGGACGACGGGCAGAAGCCGGATGTCGGCAAGCAGAAGACCGAGAAGCTGGTGCAATCCGACAAGGTCGATTTCATCGTCGGCTACATCTGGTCGAACGTGCTGCTGGCCTCGCTCAAGACCGCGGTCGATTCGCAGACCTTCCTGATCTCGGCCAATGCCGGTCCCTCGCAGCTCGCCGGCGAGCTGTGCTCGCCTTACGTGTTCTCGACCTCCTGGCAGAACGACCAGACCCCGCAGGCGGTCGGCACCTATATGAACCAGAAGGGCGTCAAGTCGGTGTTCCTGATCGGGCCGAACTACGCCGCCGGCAAGGACATGCTGGCCGGCGTCAAGAGCACCTTCAAGGGTCAGGTCGTGGGTGAGGAATACACGGTGTGGCCGAGCCAGCTCGACTTCTCCGCCGAGCTCACCAAGGCCAAGAACTCCAAGGCCGAATCGATCTTCGTGTTCTATCCGGGCGCGGCCGGCGTCCAGTTCCTCAATCAATACGCCCAGGCCGGCATCAAAGCGCAGATTCCGCTCTACACCGCCTTCACGATCGACGAATTGTCGCTGCCGCTGCAGAAGGACAACGCGCTCGGCGTGCCTGGTGCGCAGCAATGGGTCAACGATCTGCCCAACGACGAAAACAAGAAATTCGTCGCCGACTACCGCAAGAAGTATACCGGCCTGCGCCCGACATTCTACGGCGCGCAGTCTTATGACGCCGCGAACCTGATCAACAGCGCGGTCGTCGCCGTGAAGGGCGACACCTCGAAGAAGGACGCGATGAAGGCCGAAATGGAGAAGGTGAACTTCAAGTCGGTGCGCGGCCCGTTCAAATACGGCAACAACCACATCCCGATCCAGAACTTCTACCTGCAGGACGTGGTCAAGGACGCCGACGGCCAGCTCGCACTGAAGACCGTCGCCACCATCGTCGAGCACGACCAGGATCGTTTCCACGACAAGTGCAAGATGAAGTGAGCTGATCTGTTTCCTCTCCCCATCCCCGCTGCTTCTTACCCTCTCCCCGCTTGCGGGGAGAGGGTAGGGTGAGGGGGAGCCTCCGCGGGGACGGAGACAGTCGAATTCCTCGACGCTCCCCACACCGTCATTGCGAGCCAACGGGTCCGCGCGAAGCGCGGCCCGATGACAGGCTCCGCGAAGCAATCCAGAATCCCTCCGCGGAAAAATTCTGGATTGCTTCGCTGCGCTCGCAATGACGTGTTGGAAGAGCGCTGCCCCCGACGGACATATGACTCGCGGAGAGTCCCCCTCACCCGCCGCGCTACGCGCGTCGGCCTCTCCCCGCTGGCGGGGAGAGGCGAAGGGCCGCGCTTGCAGAGTTAAATTCTTGGCACGCTCGAGGGGCGCACTTCGCGGGCTTGCGCCGCAAGCCTGATGCCGGCGTTGGCCGCGCCAAAGCCCTGATAGTTTCGCCGCTCGACGATCTCGAAGAAGAAGCGCTCGTCGAAGATGTGGGTGTAGACCTGGAAGAATTCGCCGTCACCGTCGCGGTCGTAGAGGATGTGGTTGGCGCGCAGTTGAGCCATCAACTCGGGCGCGAGGTCGTATTTGGCTTCGATGTCGTCGTAGTAATTATCCGGGATATCCAGGAAATCCGCGCCCCGCTTGCGCATCTCCGCGACCGTCGCAAAAATGTCCCGGCATGAGAACGCGACGTGCTGCACGCCGGAGCCGAAGAACTCCGAGATGAAGCGCGACGGCAGTGTGCGGTTGGCGGAGGAGCCGTTGAGCACGAAGCGCAGGCTCTGGTCTGCGTTGATGATGGCCTGGCTCTGCACCAGGCCTCTGGGGTCGGCGATCTCCATCTGCGGCAGCCGCGTCAGGTCGAGAATGCCGGTGTAGAACAGCAGCCAGGACAGCATCTCGTCATAGGGCATCGACTGCGCGATGTGATCGACCGCCAAAAGTGCATCCGCGCTTGTCTCGCTCGCGACCGGCTCGAAATCGGTATCCCAGTTCTTGCCGGCCTGATCGAGGAAATAGAGCAGGCTGCCGCCGACGCCGTGGATCGCCGGGATCTCCAGCTCGCCCGGTCCGACCGGCTGATAGAAGGTGCGCGCCTTCAGCGCTTCGGCGCGCTGCATGGCAAGGCCCGCATTGTCGACGTCGAGCGCGATCGCACAGACGCCGGGGCCGTGGGTGACGTAATGCGAATGCGCGAAGCCGTCGGTCTCGCAATTGATCACGAGCTCGACCTTGCCCTGCGACCAGCGCTCCACCGCCTTGCTGCGGTGCTTGCCGGTCTTGCGGAAACCGAGCTGCGCGAACAGGCGGGCAAGCTCGCCCGCCTTGGTCTCGTTGACGGCGAATTCGACGAAGCCGGTGCCGTAGCTCCTGGCCTTCGGTGCCAGCGGCTCGTGGACGAGCTTTGGCCAGTCCGCTGCCAGCTGGTCCTCGAGCAGGATCAGCGAGCGCAGGCCGTCGATCGCGGTCTGCGCCGCCGAGCCGGCGCGGAATTGGTCGTTGAAGATCTCCAGCGACAGCGGCCCGGCATAGCCGGTCGCCGCGACCGCCGCCATGAACTCGCCGACCGGCAGGTCACCCTGGCCGGGGAAAGAACGGAAGTGCCGGCTCCAGGAGAGGATGTCGAGCTCGAGCTTTGGCGCGTCCGCAAGCTGCACCAGAAAGATCTTGTCGCCGGGGATCGAGGCCATCGCGCGCGTCGGAAATCCCGGGGCCAACGCATGAAAACTGTCGAGGATGACGCCGATCGCGGCATGATCGGCGCGGCGCACGATCTCCCAGGCGTCGCGATAGTCGTTGACATGGCGTCCCCAGGCCAGCGCCTCGTAGCCGACGCGCAAGCCACGTTTCGCGGCGCGCTCGCCGAGCTCGCGAAAATCGTCGGCGGCGCGGTCGATGCCGCCGAGCGAGGCGGGCGAAATGTTGGAGCAGATGAGCAAGAGATCGGTGCCGAGCTCCTGCATCAGGTCGAACTTGCGCTCCGCGCGGGCAAAGTTGCGCGAACGCTGCGGCTCGGGCATGCCCTCGAAATCGCGGAACGGTTGGAACGCGCAGATCTCGAGATTGAGATCCTTGCAGAGGCGCGCGACCTCGCGCGGGCTGGCGCCGAACGACAGTAGATCGTTCTCGAAGATCTCGACCGCGTCGAACCCGGCGGCTGCGATGGCGCGGAGCTTCTCGTCCAGTGCGCCGGAGAGGGAAACCGTTGCGATCGAGCGCTTGTTCATGCTGCCTGCTCCATGATCCGGCCCGGCGATACCGTGCGTCCCGTGCGCGCGGCTTCGCTTACGGCTTCCACCACCGCGAGCGTGCCCATCGCATCTTCGACCGAGATCAGCGGCTGCTCGCGGCCCGCGATCACGGCCTGGAAATGTCTGAGCTGCTCGGCGAGCGGATCGTAAGCGGAGAGTGCGACGGGCTCGCGAACCAGGGGCGCGTGCCAGCCGGGATTTTCTGAATACGACCACAGCTCCATGGTCGGCACCGACAGCGAGCCGTTGGTGCCGGCGAAGACGTAACAGGGCTGGTCCTGTCTGGGATAGACCGCGTTCTCGCCCGCCGTCAGCTCCCAGCTCCAGGGTGCCGGCGTTGCATCGGAGACCGTCACGGTTCCAAGCGCACCATTGGCAAAGCGCAGCAGCAGCGCGGCGGTGTCCTCGACCGCAAAGCCGCGCACCTTGTTCGACGTCAGCGCCTGCACCTCGGCGATCTCGCCGCAGACGAAGCGGAGATTGTCGATGTCGTGGATCAGGTTGATCAGCAGCGGCCCGCCGCCCTGTTCGCGCCGCCAGGCGACCTCGAAGTAATCGTCGGGTTTCTTCAGCAGCCACAGCCCGGCCACGGCGGTGAGCTGGCCGAGCTTGCCGGTCGCGACAGCCTCGCGGGCCGACTTGATGATCGGATTGTGGCGGCGGTGGTGACCGACCAGCATCGGCACGCCGCTGCGCTTGACCGCCTCACAGAGGCGACGTGCCGCTGCGACGCTGTCGGTCACCGGCTTTTCGATCAGCGCCGGCACGCCCGCCGCGGCGCAGTCGAGCGCCATGGGCAGATGCAGCGTGTTCGGCGAGGCGATGATCAGCCCGTCCGGCTTCTCCTGCTCCAGCAATGCGCGATGATCGGCATAGCAGGGCGTGTTGCGCGCCCGCGCAAAATCGCCAGCGGCCGGCGAAGGATCGGCAATGCCGGCCAGCACGCAATCCGGCGATGCCTCGATCAGCTCGATATGGCGGCGGCCGATCAGGCCCGCGCCGGCAACGGCGATGCGCATCTTGGCGCTCATGCCGCGCTCTCTTCCATGGCACCGCCCAGGAAGAGTTGGCCGATGCGGGGATCGTTCAAAATGCGCTTGGCGTCGTCGACCATGCGGGTCTGGCCGAGCTCGAGTACGATGCCGATGTCGGAAATCTCCAGCGCCGAGCGGGCATTCTGCTCGATCATCAGGATCGTGACGCCGCGGTCGCGTAGGCTTTTGAGGATGTCGAAAGTCTGCTGCACCATCAGCGGCGACAGGCCGATCGAGGGCTCGTCGATCAGCACCAGCTTGGGTTCGAGCAGCAGCGAGCGGGCGATCTCGAGCTGCTTCTGCTCACCGCCGGACAGTGTAGAAGCCTGCTGCGTCGATTTCCGCCGCAGCGCCGGGAACAGGTCGAGTGCTGCCTCGATCCGCCTCTGCAGGTCGAGGCCCTTCCCGGCCGCGACGCCGCCGAGCTCGATATTGTGGCGCACGGACAGCTCGGGAAAGATGTTGCGGCCCTGCGGCACGTAGCAGATGCCGGCATTGAGCAGCGCACGCTGGCTCAAGTTCGTGACGTCGCGGCCAGCAAAGCTGATCTTGCCCTCGCGCAGCTTGAGCAGGCCGAAGATGGCCTTGAACACGGTCGACTTGCCGGCGCCGTTCGGGCCGATGATCGTCGTGATCGTGGCTTGAGGTACGGCGAAGGTCGTGCCGTTCAAAATCGTCATCTTGCCGTAGCCGCCGACGAGATTGTGAACCGAGAGGATCGGGTCGCTCATGGCTCGCTCCTTCAATGACCCAAATAGGCTTCGATCACGGCAGGATTTTTCCGCACCTCGTCCGGTCGTCCCATCGCCAGCACCTTGCCCTCCGCCATCACCATGACGCGCGAGCACAGCGACATCACGAATTCCATATTGTGCTCGATCACGACGAAGGTGGCGTTCTTCTCGCGGTTGATCGCGACCAGGCGGTCCTTGAGGTCCGCCAGCATCGAGGGGTTGACGCCGCCGGCGGGCTCGTCGAGCAGCACGAGGCGCGGGCCGCCCATGAAGGCCATGGCGGCATCGAGCAGCTTCTGCTGGCCGTAGGAGAGACCGCCGGCCGGCTCGTCCGCGAGATGGTCGAGCTTGAAGAAGCCGATCATCTGGTTGGCGCTATCAGTCAGCCCGGCATCGGAGCGGCCGACCAGACGCGAGGCCATGTTGCCCTGGTGCTCCTGGCCCGCGAGGATCAGGTTCTCGCGCACCGAGAGCTTTGGGAAGACCTGCAGGAGCTGGAAGGTGCGGCTGACCCCAAGCTTGTTGAGCTCGGCGGGCCGCAGGCCCGTGACGAGCTTGCCGTCGAGCTTGACCTCGCCGCCTGATGGCGTGAGCTGGCCGAGGATGCAGTTGAACAGGGTCGACTTGCCGCAGCCATTCGGCCCGATCAGGCCGAGGATCTCGCCCTCGCGCACGTCGAACGAGACGCCGTCGACGGCGCTGATGCCGCCAAAGTTCTTCTTGATATTGGTAACCTCGAGGACCGCGCTCATTGCACCGTCTCCAGGCGGGATTTGGCGACGGCGCGCAGCGCGGACGCTGCCTTGGTCCGCCGTGCCGCCATGGCGCGGTCGAGGATTCCCAAGATGCCGGTCGGCGACCAGATCAGCAGCAGCATGACGGCGATCGCGTAGAGCATGAGATAATAGCCCTCCGTGAAGCGCAGCCATTCCGGCAACAGCACCGCGATCATCGCGCCGAGGAAGGGGCCGAAATAGAAGCCGGCACCGCCGACGATCACCATCATCAACAGATCGAGCGAGAGGGACAGGTTGAACGGCACGGGATCGATATATTGCGTCAGCGGCGCGTAGAGCGCGCCGGCGACGCCGCCAAGCGCCGAGCCGATCGCAAACGCCATCAGCGTGTAGCGGCGGGTGTCGACGCCGAGCGATTGCGCGCGCAGCGGGTTTTCGCGCAGCGCCATGAAGGCGCGGCCCCATGGCGAGCGGATCAGCCACCACACCGCAAGCGATACGATCGCGAGCGAGCCGAGGCAGACATAGTAGAACGGCAGCGGCTTGTTGGTCGCTAGCCCAAAGATATGCGGGCGCGGGATGTTGGAGATGCCGTAGATGCCGCCGGTGAGCCAGCTCTCGTTGCGGAACACCAGGAAGGCGAGAGTGGAGAAGGCGAGCGTGACGAAGGCGAGGTAGTGGTGCTGCACGCGCAGCGCCGGATAGCCGAGCACCCAGCCGACCGCGAAGCTTAAGGCAATCGCGACCAGTATTGCCGCCGGCAGCGGCCAGCCATGGGTGGTCATGATCGCCGCCGCATAGGCGCCCATGCCCACGAAGGCCCCCTGCGCCAGCGAGACCTGGCCGGCATAGCCGAGCGTGAGGTTGAGCCCCATCGCGGCGATGCTCATCACCGCCCATTGGCTGAGGATGAACAGGCCGTAGCGGTTGAAGTTCATGGGAACCACGATCAGCGCGGCGATGACGGCAAGGCCGAGCGCGATCTTCAGGGGTTTGGCGAAGCCGCTCATACGGTGCGCTCCTCGGCGCGGCCGAGCAAGCCCTGCGGCCGGAACAGGATGACGGCGATTAGGAAGATCATCGGCACCGCGGCGCGGTACTGCGTCGAGACATAGGCGGCCGCGAGATTGTCGAGCACGCCAATCAAGAGACCGCCGGCGATCGCGCCGCGCACCTGGTTGAAGCCGCCGACGATCGCGGCGATGAAGGCGGCCTGGCCCAGCACTTCGCCAGAGGAGAATTTGGCGAGATAGATCGGCGTGATCAGCAGCGAAGCCAGCGCCACCAGGAAGGCGTTGATCAGGAAGGTCAGCAGGATCATGCGCTCGACCGGCACGCCGATAATGCGCGCCACCGTCGGGTTTTGCGCTGCCGCCTGCATCTGGTGGCCGAGCGAGGTGCGGTTGAGAAGTGCCGTCAGTCCGAAGACAGCGAGAATAGCGACGACGAGCACGCCGATGCTTTGCAGCGACACCGCATGGCCGAGAATGGAGATGTCGCCAGTCGGCACGATCGACGGGAAGGGCGAGGCCTCGGCGCTGAAGAACTGCTTGACGGATTCCTTGATGCCGATCGCCAGCGCCATGGTCGCGATCGCCAGCGGCAGCACGCCGTGGCGCATCATCGGATCGACCAGCAGCATCTTGAAGGCGAGGCCGAGCAGGATCATCGATAAGAGGATGCCGAGGATGATCGCGAGCCAGAACGGCGCGCCGGCATGCATCGCCGCCAGCATCAGGAATGCCGGCAGCATCACGAACTCGCCTTGGGCGAAATTGATGGTCTGCGAGGTCTGCCACAGCAGCGTGAAGCCGACCGCGACCAGCGCATAGATCGCGCCGGTGGCAAGTCCCGCGACCAGAAGATCGAACAGATTGGACATGTTCCCCTCTCGTGTCCCTAGCCCCGCTCTGTCGTCTCCCTCTCCCCGTTCTTACGGGGAGAGGGCGGGGTGAGGGGCCGTCTCGGCAAGATCATTTCTCACCGTCTACGCGGAAGCACCCCTCACCCCACCCTCTCCCCGCGAAGGGCGGGGAGAGGGAGAGAAGACATCTCTCCCCGCATCCGCCTTCGCTAAAGCTTCGGCGAGACGGGTGCGGAGAGAGGCGAAAAGAGCCTCACTTCACTTTCGGCAGCACCTGCTTCACCACCTGCTTGCCTTCGACCACCTCGACCAGGAAGCTCTGGCGGTCGATGTCGCCGGTGTCGCTGAAGGTGACGTCCATCAGGATGCCCGGCTCGTCCGCGGCCTTGATGGTCAGGCCGTGCAGCGTGTCGGCAAACTTCTTCGGGTCGACCTTGCCCATCTTCTCGGTGGTGGCCTTCACCATGTAGACGGCGAGATAGCCCTTCAGGCCGTTGTGGTCGGGTACGTAATTGTACTTCTTGGAAAACTTGTCGCGGAACGCCTTGATGAGGTCGACCGGCGCGTCGGTGGTGAGGCCGACATGGCCGCGCGCGCCATTGGCGGCATCGCCGGCGAGCTCGATCACCTTCTGGCCGATCAGCGTGGTCTCGCCCATCAGCGGCGCGGTGACACCCTGGCGCTTCAGCTCCTTCAGGATGCGCGCGCTCTCTTCTTCGTTCAGGTAGACGAACACGGCATCGGGATTGGCGGCCTTGATCTTGCCGACGTCGGCGGCGAAATCGGCCTGGCCCGCTTCGGTCGAGAGGTCGGCGACCACCTTGGAGCCGAGCCGGTCGAGTTCTTTCACGATGACGTCGCGGCCGCCGCGGCCGAAATCGTTGTTGACCCAGACCACCGCGACCGACTTCGCCTTCATCTCGTCGTGGATGTATTTGGCGACCTTCGGCATCGAGGATTGCTGGCCGAACGACGTGCGGAACAGGAACTTGTTGCCTGCTTGCGTCAGCTCGGCGGCCTCGCCGCCCATGACCTGCGCGATGCCGGCTTCGGCGGCGAGCGGCGCGGTGACCTTGACCGAGCCGGAATAGCCGGGCCCGAGCAGCACATAGGGCTCGGCGTCGAGCGCCTTCTGCACCTGGGCGCGGGCGACACCCGGGTTGGACTGCGAGTCGGCGTGGGTGACCTCGAGCTTGCGGCCGAGCACGCCGCCCTTGGCGTTGATCTCCTCGATCGCGAGGTCGATGCCGTTCTTCCAATTGGTGCCGACGGTGGCGCCGCCGCCCGAGAGCTCGGCGACGTCGGCGAGCTTGATCGCCTGGGCAAAGGCGCTCGTTGCCGTCATGGCGGTGAGCAGCGCGCCCACCAGTAGCGTTGATTTCATCGTCCTCTCCTCCCGTTTCAAATCTTGCAAGCGGCCTTGTGCCCGGCCGCTTCGTCTCAAGCTGCCTGATAGGCGGCGCTGCGCGCGGCCATCACGGTATCAAAAGCCTGTCCCATGATCTCGGTCGATGGGGCAAGGCCGGTGAACAGTTCGAAGGCGTCGGCGGCCTGGTAGATCGCGAGCTCGCGGCCGGTCATGATCCGAGCGCCTTTCTCTCGCGCTGCGGCAAGCAGCGGCGTGATCAGCGGCGAATAGACGGCATCGGCGACCCACAGGTCTGCCCTGAGCAGCGCCGCCGGCACTGGCGTGTCTCGGTTCGGTAGCATGCCGACCGGCGTGCCGTTGACGAGGCCGGTTGCGCCATCGAGCGCATCCTCGACGCTTCCGGCCATCCTCGCGCCGCCCTGCCTGGCAAGCAGCGAGGCGAGTTTCTCGGCGCGCGCAGGTTCGCTGTCGAAAATGCGGATGTCGGTCACGTCCAGGCTTGCCAGCGCAAACGCGATCGCCTTGCCGACACCACCGGCGCCGATCACGGCAACGGCGTTGGCGGACGGGGCCAGCAGCGGGGCCACCGCGCGCGCAAAGCCCGTGGTGTCGGTGTTGTGGCCGGTCAGCCGGCCGTCCCTGACGACGACGGTGTTGACCGCACCCATGGCGGCAGCGCCTGGCGCCAGCGCATCGAGTAGCGGGACCACGGCTTCCTTGTAAGGATAAGTGACATTGACGCCGGCAAAGCCGAGCCGCCGCACGCCTTCGAGCATCATGCGGAGCCCGGCCGCATCGGCGCCGGCCACTTCGATGAGCTGGTAGTGGCCGCGCAGGCCGAGCGCCTCGGCGGCGCGCTCATGCATGGCGGGGGACGCGGAATGCGCGATCGGAGCGCCGATCAGGCCGGTGAGAAGCTTCTTGCTGGCGGCGTATCCGCGCTTCGACATGGTTTGCTATCGTCTCGTTGGGAGCGTCCGGTCCCGGCCATTAGCGGGGAAATCCGCGCGATTCCAGCTCTGACGATAGTCTTTCCCCGGCCTAACACAATTACCCTTTTATCCGGCAAACCTAACATAATGTTATTTCTTCCGCGCGCGTGCCGGACCGGCCTTGCTGTTGCCGCGGGACGGCTCGACTGCGCGCATCTCGGCGCGCAGGGCGTCGATGAAGTACTCGGCATGGAGCGACAACGGCGCGCCGCGCTTCACTGCGATGTAGGTGTCGAACCGCGTCGGCTCGGTGATCTTCAACAGCTCGATTCCGGGATAGCCGCCATGGGCCACCGTGAACTGGTCGATGATGGCGATGCCGAGCCCGGCCTTCACCAGCGCGCAGACCGTGGTGCCGAAGCGCGCGCGGATGGTGATGTTGTAGTCGAGCCGGTTGCGCGCGAAGATCTCGGCCATGATCCGCCCGTAGGGATCGTTGGGATCGATGCCGATCAGCGGATAGCGGGTGATCTCGGCGGCGGAGACCTGCTTGCGGCCGGCGAGCTCGTGGCCCGGCGGCACGATGCAATAGAGCTCGCCCGAGGCGAGCGGCATGAAGTCGAGCCCGGAATGCTCCAGCCGGTAGCTCATCGCCACGCACTCGCCGCGGCCGAGCATCAGATAGTCGATGGCTTCCTCGAGCTTGAGGATGTTGATGTCGATGCCGAGATCGGGATAGCGGCGACGCACGCGCTCGATCGCGCGCGGCACCATCACCTGCGAGATGCTCGGCACCGAGCCGATGCGCAGCTCCGACAATCCACCGCGGCCGATCTTGGAGATTATCTCGGAGAGATCGTCGACCTTCTTGTAGACGCCGTTGATCTGCTCGAAGATGTTCTCGGCTTCCGGCGTCGGGAAGTAGCGCCCGTTCTGGCGCTGGAAGAAGCGGATGCCGAGCGAGCGCTCGGTGTATTTGACGAGGCGGCTGATCCCCGGCGCCGAGACGTTGAGCAGCTTTGCCGCGCCGCCGATGGTGCCCGTCACCATGACGGCACGGATCACTTCAACCTGGCGCAGCGTCATCATGTCCTGGGCATCCGAAGCATGATCGTGGTGGCGGGGGGCCTTCTCTCTCCCCTTGGGGGAGAGGGTGGCTCGCCGCAAAGCTGCGAGACGGGTGAGGGGTTCTCTCCGCCTTGCGAGCTCTCGCGTTTGAACGCGCGGAGACAACCCCTCATCCGGCGCTTCGCGCCACCTTCTCCCACAAGGGGAGAAGGGAAGGCAATGGTCAAACTGTTTCGACGAAAATCGGCACGTTCAAGGGCGTCGCTCGCGCTGGACGCGTCGTTTGCTGCAACTGCGTTGGCTAGCTTGCCGGGCCCTCGGGCAAGAGGCTGTCCGCCAGCTCCGCGCGCTCGCTTTGCAGCACCTCGCGCGCGAACTCGATGATCTTCTGCTTGTTTGCCGTTTGGCGGACGGCGAAAAACACGCGGTTCAATTCCAGGCCGAGCACGCTGTTGAGGGCGATGTCCTCGTCTTGCATCGTGGTTTTCCCGCTACGGACGCGTTCAGGTGTATCTGGACCTCACTTCTTCCACAAGTAGATTAAATCTTCAGTGCGGACGGAACACCGGCAAACTACGGGAGCAGCGAATTGAGGCAGCCCCCAAATACATGCTATACGGCAGGGCGAGAGTCAGGAAATGCACTGATGTCCGCCGTAGACTATGGCCGGGAGGCGCTCGACTTCATTGAAGGCCTGGGAGCCTATACCAAGGTTCCGGACGCCATGGACGCGCTTGAAACGGCCTTCGGTCGTTTCGGCTTCGAAACCATCATCGTGACGGGATTGCCGAATCCCGATCAGCGCTTTGCGCAGATGGTGCTCGCCAAGCGCTGGCCCGCCGGCTGGTTCAGCCTCTACACCGATAACAATTATGATCGGTACGATCCGGTGGTGCGGTTGTGCCGTCAATCGGTCAATCCGTTCGAGTGGTCGGAAGCGCCCTACGATGCCGAACTCGAGCCGAACGCGGCCGAAGTGATGAACCGCGCTGGCGATTTCCGCATGTCGCGCGGCTTCATCGTGCCCATTCACGGGCTCACCGGCTATGAGGCCGCGGTGTCGCTCGGGGGCGTTCATCTCGACCTCAACCCGCGCAGCAAGCCGGCCCTGCACCTGATGGCGATGTATGGCTTCGACCACATTCGCCGTCTGCTCGAGCCGGCGCCGTATCCGTCGACGCGCCTCACCCCGCGCGAGCGCGAGGTGATCTCCTGGGCCTCTCAGGGCAAGTCGGCCTGGGAAATCGGCGAGATCCTGCACATCACGCAGCGCACCGCCGAAGAGCACCTTTCAACTGCTGCGCGCAAGCTCGGCGCCGTCAACCGTACGCATGCGGTGGCACTGGCGATTCGCGGCAAGATCATCTCTCCCTGAGCGGCGTACTGGGAAATTTCCCAATATCGCACCTGCCTCTTTTGGCCGATTCTTCCCCCATTGAGGATGAACGGGGGATTTCATGATTCACGCAATTTCCGCGGTAAATCGCCACCTTTATGAAGACGTGCTCGAGCAGCATTTCCGGCTGCGTCACGACATCTTCGTCGAGGAGCGGCGCTGGGAGACGTTGCGCAGGCCGGATTGCCGCGAGATCGATTCCTATGACGACGAGGACACGGTCTATTTGCTCGCGCTGGAGGGACGCCGCGTCATCGGCGGCCATCGGCTCTATCCGACGACCAAGCCCTCGATGATGAGCGAGGTGTTCCCGCATCTGGCTGCGGTTCGCGGTTGCCCCGTAGATCCGTTGATCTGGGAATGGTCGCGCTACTTCGTCGTCCGTGATCGCCGCGACGGCGTGCTCAATCTGCAATTGATGGCGGCGGTGCAGGAGTTCTGCCTTGATCAGGGAATCGCGCAGGTCAGCGCGATCATGGAAACCTGGTGGTTGCCGCGCTTCCATGAGGCCGGCTTCGTCGTGACGCCGCTTGGCCTTCCGGCCCTGGTCGAGAACGCGTGGACCATGGCGGCGACCATCGACATTCGTCGCGAGACGCTCGATGCCCTGCATAACCGCATCGGCATGCCTTCGGTCGTGTGCCAGGACGGCCCTCGCCTCGACGCTGTTGCCCGTGCCAACCTCCGCGGCCTTGCCGCGCAACGAAAGAGCGCCTGAAATGTCGAACTTGATGCGGGACAGCCAGATCATGGCGCAGACCAAGGACGAGAACCTCGGCTACATGTCCGACATGGCGCTCGAGCTGGCGCAGATGGCGGACGATTCCGGATTGGCGACGCTGGCCTACCTGTTCCGGATGGCCGCGTTGGAGGCCTCGACGGCCAACAGCGTGCTCGCCGAACCGGACGACTTTCCCCAGCAGATGACGTCGCACTAGACGCATCTTTCGACGACATTCGCACCCTCCCTCGGCCTGCCGGGGGAGGGTGATCGTTTGGGTGCGGCAGGTTGCCCCATACCGCGCGGCAGCCTTTTTGCATTGCCGAGCAGGTTTCGGCCGCGCACGCCGAGATGCAACAAAGTGCATGTTTGGTGTCAAATCGCTCTTGCCTCGGAACGATACTGCCATTACCCATTTTTCGGCCTTGAACAGGCAGGGGGAGCTCTTTCACTGATGGCGACTGTGTTCGAACATCGGCGCGACACCGCGTGCGCCTGAAAGAGTCTTGATGCTGCTCGTCGTCGAACAGTTCTTGAACGGATTGCAGTTCGGCCTGCTGCTGTTTCTGCTCGCCGCCGGCCTGACGCTGGTGTTCGGGATCATGGATCTCGTCAACCTCGCGCACGGCTCGCTCTACATGATGGGCGCCTATTTCGCCGCGACCTTCGCAGCCTGGACCGGCAGCTTCCTGCTCGGTGCGCTGCTGGCGCTGGGCGCGACGCTGGTGCTCGGCATCGTGCTCGAGATGAGCGCGCTGCGCCATCTCTACGGGCGAGACCATCTCGACCACGTGCTCGCAACCTTCGGCCTGATCCTGTTCTTCAATGAAGCCGTGCGGCTGATCTGGGGCCCGGCCGGCCTTGCGCTGCCGCTGCCGGCCTGGCTCACCGTGCCGGTGCCGATCCTGCCCGGCATCCACTACCCCGCCTATCGGCTCGCCATCATCGTCGTCGCGCTGCTGGTGGCGCTGTTGCTCTATCTCGGCGTGATGCGCACCCGCATCGGCATGCTGATCCGGGCCGGCGCCTCCAACCGCGAGATGATCGGCGCGCTCGGCATCAACATCAAGCTGCTCTACACGCTGGTGTTTGGCTTAGGTGCCGCGCTCGCGGGCCTTGCCGGATTGATGCAAGCGCCGATCCTCACCGTGCAGATCGGCATGGGTGAGAACATCCTGATCCTCGCCTTCGTCATCATCGTGATCGGCGGTATCGGCTCGATCCGCGGCGCGTTCCTCGCCGCGATCTTCGTCGGCATGATCGACACGCTCGGGCGCGCCTTCCTGCCCAACCTGTTGCGGCAGGTGCTGAGCGGCGCCGCCGCCTCCACCGCGGCGCCCGCGCTGTCGTCCATGCTGATCTACCTCCTCATGGCGATCGTGCTGGTGGTGCGGCCGGAGGGGCTGTTTCCGGCCAGTCGTCGATGAAGGCTTTCACTGTGAGCAAGGCCGTCACGGCCCTGATGCTGGCGGGCCTCGTGCTGCTGCCGCTCTATTCGCATCTGACCGGCAACATCTTCATCCTGACGCTGTTCACCCGCATCATCATCCTGGCGCTGGCGGCCGCGAGCCTTAACCTCATCATGGGTTTCGGCGGCATGATGAGTTTTGGCCACGCCGCCTATCTCGGCATCGGCGGCTACGCAGTCGGGATGCTGGCGCAGGAAGGTGTCGGAAGCGGCTTCATCCAGTTTCCGGTCGCGCTCGCGGCCTCCGCGGCTTACGCGCTGGTGATCGGCGCGCTCTCGCTTCGCACCCGCGGCGTCTATTTCATCATGATCACGCTGGCCTTCGCGCAGATGGCCTATTACGTCGCCTCGGGCCTGGCGCGCTATGGCGGTGACGACGGCCTCACCGTTTACCAGCGCAGCGACTTCTCCGGGTTGATCAATCTCTCGAACCGTACGCAGTTCTATTATCTCTGCCTCGCCTGCCTGTTCGGCGTCATCTTCCTGATCTGGCGCATCGTCAATTCGCGCTTCGGCCTCGTCGTGCAGGGCCTGCGCTCCAACGAGCAGCGCATGCAGGCGATCGGCTTTCCGGCAAAACGCTACCAGCTGGTATGCTTCGTCATATCAGGCACCATGTGCGGCCTTGCCGGCGCGCTGCTCGCCAACAACACTGATTTCGTCAGCCCGGCCGTGATGTACTGGACCCGCTCCGGCGATCTCATGGTGATGGTGATCCTGGGCGGCATGGGCACGCTGTTCGGCCCGATCATGGGTGCGGTGGTGTTCCTGCTGCTGGAAGAGTTCCTGTCGCAGATCACCGAATACTGGGCGCTGATCATGGGCCCGCTCTTGTTGCTCATCGTCCTGTTCGGCCGCGGCGGCATCATGGGTGCGCTCGGGAGGGCTGGCCGTGGCTGAACCCCTGCTCCGCGTCGAAAAGCTGGTGCGCCGCTTCGGCGGCATCATCGCGACCGACAACGTCTCGCTCGACGTCGCTAGCGGCGAGCTGCACGCCATCATCGGCCCGAACGGTGCCGGCAAGACCACGCTGATCAGCCAGCTCACCGGGCATCTCGAACCGCATTCCGGCACCGTCTCACTGGCCGGGCGGGACATCACCTATCTGCCGGCCTATCGCCGCTGCGCGCTCGGCCTTGCCCGATCGTTCCAGATCACCTCGCTGCTGCTCGATTTCACCGCCGCGGACAATGTCGCGCTGGCAGCCCAAGCGCATGCCGGCACGTCGTTCCGCTTCTTCGCCAACGCGCGCAAGGAGACGGGCCTGCGCGATGCCGCCCGTGCCGCGCTCGATCGCGTCGGCCTGTCGCATCGCGCCGATGTCGTGGTGTCCAGGCTCAGCCATGGCGAGCGCCGCGAGCTCGAGCTTGCGGTTGCGCTCGCGAGCAAGCCAAAGCTCCTGCTGCTCGACGAGCCGATGGCCGGCTTAGGGGTCACCGAATCCCAGCGCATGGTGAAGCTGCTCCAGGAGCTGCGCAAAGAGGTCTCGATCGTGCTGGTCGAGCACGACATGCCGGCGGTGTTCGCGCTCGCCGATCGCATCTCGGTGCTGGTCTATGGCCGCGTCATCGCCTCCGGCGATCCGTCCGCGATCCGCCAGAACGAGGACGTCAAGCGCGCCTATCTCGGCGATCAGCATGTGGTGACGCATCATGGCTGACACGCTGCTCGACGTCGACGGCATCGAAACCTGCTACGGCCTCTCCCAGGTGCTGTTCGGGCTGTCGCTGTCGATCAAGCCCGGCGAGATGGTCTCGCTGATGGGCCGCAACGGCATGGGCAAGACCACGACGATCCGCTCGATCATGGGCCTGACGCCGGCGCGATCAGGCGCGATCCGCTTTGCGGGCGCCGAGGTGCGGCAGCTTCCGTCGTACCGGATCGCCAAACTCGGCGTCGGCCTGGTCCCTGAGGGACGCCAGATCTTCCCGAACCTCACCGTGCGCGAAAATCTCGTGGCGGCCGCCGCCGATCGCTTCGGCAGCCCCAATCCCTGGACGCTGGCTGCGATCTACGTGCTGTTTCCGCGCCTCGCCGAGCGTGCCTCCAACATGGGCAACCAGCTCTCCGGCGGCGAGCAGCAGATGCTCGCCATCGGCCGCGCGCTGATGACCAACCCGAAGCTCCTGATTCTGGACGAAGCGACCGAGGGCCTCGCGCCGCTGATCCGCGAAGAGATCTGGAATTGCCTGTCGCTGCTCAAGAGCCGCGGACAGTCGATCCTGGTAGTCGACAAGAATGTCGATCACCTCGCTCGGATCTGCGACCGCCACTACATCATCGAGCGCGGCAAGACGGTGTGGAGCGGCACCTCCGACGAGCTGATGGCCGCGCCGGATCTTCAGCACAAATATTTGGGGATTTGAGCCTCGCTCTCTTCGCGCCATTGCGAGCGCAGCGAAGCAATCCAGACCATCTCCGAGGAGGCAGTCTGGATTGCTTCGTCGCAAGGGCTCCTCGCAATGACGGTGGAGAAGGCGGGTGCTCTCACCAATAAATCCCGTGCCGATGCAATTCGCGGATCACACGCGCTTCGACCGAGGGCTGGCGGCGCTTTGGCTTGGCCGCTTCGGTCGTGCTGGATACCGATGCTGCGGCTGACTGTGCAGGTGCTGTGGCAACCGGAGCGGGCGCGGTCGGCGCGGTCGTAGTCGTCGGCGTGGTGGTCGCGGTTTGGATATTTGTCGGCGGCGTTGCTGCCGGAGCCTGCGTTGCAGCCGTCGGGGCCGGCTGCTCGGCTGCCTGCTGGTTCGGATTTGTTGCCGCCAAGCTCAGGCTCCGCGACCCACCGGCATGCACTTGCGTCGCCAGCAGCGACATCGCGGCAATCAGGATCAGCTTGCGCATGGGAATCCCCGTCATCTGGTCAGTCCGTCTTACCTGATCGCGCCGGCCGGGGGCTAACGCGCCAGACGGTGGGTGCCGATTTCGATCAGAGTGGACCGGCAGGAGAGGCGATAGATCAGACTGAACAACTGACTCAACATGATCGAACTCCATTGTTCATCATGGGCAGTAGTCTGCGCCCGCATTCTTTCCGGGGATTTTCGCCGCTGTTGGAAAATGGCTTCGTGGGGCGGGTTTGCGATGTCGTCGGAACCGGCGGGACGAAACTGCCTCACGCGGGTGTGAGCGCGACCTGCCGTCATTCAGGAGGCGGTCCGCAGGACCGAACCCCCGGAATCTCGCAGTTCCTGGTCTGGTGCTTCGCACTATCCCGGAACGACGGCGCCCACGTATCAGAACACCTCGAAATATTCGCGGTGCTCCCAGTCGGTCACCTCGGCGAGGAAGCGATCGATCTCGGCGTTCTTGATGTGGGTGTAATAGTCGACGAATTCAGGCCCGAGCTTTTCGCGGAAGAACGGATCGTCCTTGAGTGCGGAAACCGCATCGCGCAGCGATTTCGGCAGGAGCGGCGCCTTGGTCTCGTAGGGGGTATCGGCGGAGGAGCCCGGATCGAGCTTGCGGTCGACGCCGTCGAGGCCCGACAGAATCTGCGAGGCCATGTAGAGATAGGGATTGGCGGCGGGCTCGCCGATGCGGTTTTCCAGGCGCGTCGCCGCATCGCCGGCCGCTCCGAGCACGCGGATCATCACGCCGCGATTGTCGCGGCCCCAGATCGCGCGGTCCGGCGCCAGCGAATAGGAGCGGTAGCGCTTGTAGCCGTTGATGGTGGGCGTGGTGAACACGGTGGAGGCGCGGGCGTGGTCGAGCAGGCCGGCCAGATACGCCTTGCCGAAGGCGCTGAGCGGCTCGCCGCCGTCCGTTGGCGCTTCCTTTGCCGTTTCTTTGGCCATGAACTGGTTCTCGCCAGTCGTGCGCGAGACGATCGACTGGTGCAGATGCCAGCCGCTCGCGAACACGTTCGGCAGTTTCGGCCGGCACATGAAGGTGGCGTGATAGCCATGCCGGCGCGCGATCTGCTTCACGGCGGAGCGGAATAGCACCATGTTGTCGGCCGGTTCGAGTCCTTTCCTCGGCGCGAAGGTGAACTCGCACTGGCTCGGCCCGAACTCGACCTCGACCGAGCGCAAGGGCAATCCGAGCGCGACGATGTCGCGGCGCAAAATCTCCAGCACCGGCTCCATCTGATCGAAGCGCTGCTCGGTGAGGTATTGATAGCCGTGGCTGAGCAGGCTCACCGAAGGCGGCGTGCCGGGCTGGCCTGCGTCTTCCGGGCGCACATGCGGGTCGTCGAGCCTGAAGATGTGGAATTCGACCTCGAGGCCCGCAACGAAATCGTAGCCGCGCATGCCGAGCTCATCGAGCACCTTGCGATAGAGTCCGCGGGTTGCGAACGGCACCGGACGGCCGTCGTTGAAATAGAGATCGCACAGCACCCAGCCCGTCGCCGGCGCCCACGGCAAAACGCGGAACGTGGTGGGATCGGCTACCATCAGCACGTCGGCCGCGCCCTCCATCTCCTTCATGCCGAAGCCGCCGCCTGACGTGAACACCGGAAACACCGTGCGGTGCGAGGTGTCCTTGGCGAGCATGGTTGTGGTGATGGAGCAGCCGCTCTCCAGCGACGCGAGAGCTTCGGCGGCGATGATGGTCTTGCCGCGCAGAATGCCGTGCTGGTCGGGAAAGGCGAGGCGGATGACCTCGAGGTTCTTTTCCTCGACGATGCGGCGCATGCGCGTCGCCGCGTCCCTCTGCTCATCCGACCACAGCCCATGACGCGCGACGAAAGTCACTTCTCCACTCCTCTAGTCGTTCGACGCGAAGCTGCTGCAACATACTCCGTCATTGCGAGCGTAGCGAAGCAATCCAGAGTCTCTCTCCGCGGGTGCATTTCTGGATTGCTTCGCTGCGCTCGCAATGACGAGGATAGGCCATCACGTTGGTGGGCAAAGCGTAGCGTGCCCACCGCGTGCCTATCGTCTGAAAGAAAGCATGGTGGGCACGGCGCTTTGCGCCTTTGCCCACCCTACGGGTTCGGTGCACTAAGGTCACTCCGCCGCCGTCAGCCGATGCACGTTGTCGGCAATGTCCTTCGGCACCGGCGCGGTCCATGGCGCGCCGCGGCGGCGCTTGACGTCGACCTCCATCCAATAGGTCTCCCAGCCCCGCGTCGGACCGATGCCGTCCATGGTCGCCGGTCCCTGGATGCTGCGTGCGTTGGCTTCGTCCAGGAACAGCATCGGCTTCTCGCCACCCGACACCTTCTCGATCTGCTGCCGCAGCAGGCGGCGATATTGCACGATCGCCTTGTCGCTCTGACCGAGATGCTCCTTGGTGCGGTCCTGGATCGCGCCCATCGATTCCACCGCCCACTGGTCGTGGACGTTGATGTCGGTGCCCATGCCGGTGTAGGTCGCGGTCTGCTGTTCGTGCGGATCGAAGCCGTAATCGTTGCTGCTGTTCTTGCGCGATTTGTAGTCGGGCAGTTCATAGAGCTCGAGCCGCTGCTCGCGCATCTTCGTCTTGTCCACCGGGTTGGTGTAGCTGGTGAAGATCGCGTACCAATAGCAGTTCTCGTCGTCGACCGGCACGTGCCACTGGGTGATCGTCATCTCCGTGCTCATGGGGATGACGAAGCCATGCGGGAAGAGCTGATTGGTGACGCGCACATGAGTGCGCTCCTCGTCGATCTCGCGCAGTGCGATCAGCCTGAGGCCGTATTCGGTATGCTCGACATTGATGATCGGGCGGTCGTATTCGCGCAGGATTTTGGTCATCGGCAGGTCCGAGCCGGCCGAGGCACCGCGGAATTGCTTGCCGTAGGCGGTGGAGGTGTCCTCATCCTCGAAGAAGCGGTGCAGATAGGAGGCGTGCGCGGGATCGATGCCGACCTCCAGCGCCTGCAGCCAGTTGCACGCCATGTGGCCCTTGAAGGCGAAGGTGTGCGTGCCGGGCGCGATGAAGCAGTCGATCTCGGGAAATGCCGGCGGCTCACCCTCGCCGAGATAGGCCCAGAGGATGCCGCTCTTCTCCACCACGGGATAGGAGCGCTGGCGGATGTTCTGGCAGAGTTTTGAGTCCTTCGGCTCGGCCGGCGTCTCGATGCACTGGCCGGTGGCGTCGAACAGCCAGCCATGGAAGGCGCAGCGCAGGCCGCCATGTTCGAGCCGCCCGAAGGCGAGGTCGGCGCCGCGATGCGCGCAGTGGCGATCGATCAGGCCGTAACGCCCTTGCTCGTCGCGGAACAGCACTAGGCTCTCGCCGAGCAGTTTTACGGGACGGATCGGCCGCGCACCCTCCAGCTCGTCCACCAGCGCCGCCGGCTGCCAATAGCTCCGCATCAGCTTGCCGCAAGGATCCTTCGGACCGGTGCGGGTGATCAGGTCGTTCTGCTCCTGGCTCATCATGGCGCGTGCATCCTTGTGGAGGGCGTTTGTTCGCCTATTGAACGAATGGGCGAATTATGCCATGCCTTGGAGCGGCAGCAAGCACTATTTTGCAGGATTGTCCCGAAGCCATGCCTAAGTTGAAGCGCAGCGAGAGCGACGAGCGCGCGACGGATTTCGTCGAGAGCCTCGATCGCGGTCTGCGGCTGCTGCAGTGCTTCGGCGCTACGGCCGGCCCGATGACGCTGAGCGATCTCGCCCGTGCGGCCGATCTGCCGCGCGCCACGGCGCGGCGCATGCTGTTCACGCTGCAGCGCGGCGGTTACGTCGCCGGCGATGGCAAGCTGTTCTCGCTGACGCCGCATGTGCTGACATTGGCCGCATCCTATTTGCGCTCGAGTCAGATCATTGGCGTGCTGCAGCCCGTGCTCGATCGCATCGCAATCGCGGCGCAGGAAATCTCTTCGCTGGCGGTGCTCGATGGCGATGACGTCGTGTTTATCGCCCGCGGCGGTCCGACGCGGGTGTTTTCCGGCGGATTGGAGATCGGTTACCGGCTGCCGGCCTTCTGCACCTCGGTTGGCCGCGCCATGCTCGGCCAATTCGACGATGCCGATCTCGCCGCGCGCCTGAATGCGATGAACCGCCAGGCGCTGACGCCGCAGACCGAAACCGATCCGAAGGCGCTGCTGGCGCGCATCAGCGCCGACCGCGCACAGGGCTACTCGCTGGTTGACCGCGAAGCGGAGCCGCATTTCCGCTCGATCTCAGTCCCCGTCCGCCGTTATGACGGCGTGATCGTTGCCGCCATCAACATGGGCGCCCATGTCGACCGCGTGCCCGCTCAGGAACTGCTCGATCGCTTCCTGCCGCTGCTGCGCGACGGCGCGGAGGCGGTGCGTTCGCAACTGCTGTAGCTGCATTCCCGCCGCCTCGAAACCGGTGCTATAATGGGCGTGAGCACAAGAGACCAGGGAGGCCGCCATGCACCATACCATGGTTCCCAGTGATCGCGTGGAGCACGTCGCCGTCTACGGACGCGACGGCACGAAGCTCGGCACGATCGAGCGACTGATGCTCGACAAGATGAGCGGAATGGTCGCCTATGCCGTGATCAAGACCGGCGGGCTGCTCGGCACCCGCAACCACTATCCTCTCCAGTGGAGCGCGCTGAAATACGATCCAAGCCGCCAGGCGTTCCAGATCGAGTTGACGCTGGACGATCTCAGCAGCGGCCCATGCGAGTTCGACGGCGACGCGTTCGATTGGGGCGACCGCTCGCGGCCCTATCCGCATCCGCATTACTGGTCGATCTAGCGGCGTCGCAGCTGCTGCGTGCGGGCTAAAGGTCGGGAGCTCCACGCTCCGATCAATTCCGGTTGCGCATCCAGTCGGCGAGGCCGGACAGCGCCTTATCGAGATCCTGCCGCGCGGCACGATCCGTCACCGTCTCCTCCAGCGCGCCGCGCATGCAGGCCATCCACGCGTCGCGCTCGGCATCGCCGATGGAAAAACCGATGTGGCGCTGTCGCAACCGCGGATGGCCTTTCTCGACAGAGTAAAGCCGCGGGCCGCCGGTCCATTCGGTGAGATAGCGCTTCAGCATGTCCCTGATCAGGCCGAGGTCGTCCGCATGCATCGCGCGGATGATTTTCGCCTCCGGCAGCGTGTCCATGCGCTGGTAGAAGCGATCGACCAGAAGCTCGAGCAGTGGCACTGCCGCCGATCCGCTCGAACATGGAAACTGCGACGTCGCTGTCGGTCATCCTTACAGCGCCACACTGCGCAATCCAAAACTGCGCGCTTCGTTCTGCAGCACTGGGCGCACCGCATCGATCAGCCGTGCGGACGCGGCATCGACGGAGAGGCCGGCGGTATCCACCACCGCCGTCGCGCGCGAATACAGTGGCTCGCGGCTCAAGAGGATGTTGCGCAGCTCGGCCATTGCGGAGCGATCATCGGCCATCGGACGCAGATCACCTTGGCGGCGGACGCGGGCCATGTGCTCTTCGGGCTCGGCCTTCAGCCAGATCGTGTAGAACGAGGTCAGGATCTGGTCGAAGGTCAGGGGCTCAGAGACGATGCCGCCGCCGGTCGCCAGCACCATCAGCTCGTTGCGCGCGAGCAGCTGCTGCAGCGCCGCCTGCTCCATGCGGCGAAAGCCTTCCTGGCCGTACAGCGCGATGATCTCGGCGACCGAGAGACCGTTCTGCTGCTCGATCTCCTTGTTGAGCTCGACAAAACTCCAGCCGATCCTCTTCGCCAGCATCCGACCGAGCGTGGATTTGCCGGCGCCGCGCAGGCCGATCAGCGCAATGCCGCAGAACGGCGCGCGCCGCGGCGCGGACGCGCTGCCGCCGGCGAGCAGATCCTTGGCCTGCGCGATCTGCGCTGGTGTCGCCTTGCGCAACAGATCGCGAAACATCTGCCAGTCCGGCGTCGGATCGGCGCTAGGAAGCAGGTCTTCGAGATGTGCGCCCATCGCATCGGAGACGCGGCGGAGCAGCACGATCGAGACATTGCCCTTGCCGCTCTCGAGCTGCGCGATGTAGCGCTCCGAAATTCCCGATACCTTGGCGAGCACTTTGCGCGACATGCCGCGCAGCGCGCGCATGGTGCGCACGCGCTGGCCGAGCTGTTCGAGAAATCGGGATTCGGCGTCGGGACTGTCGGTCATGAGGCTTCTTTAGCGGATGTCCTGCGGCGCGTTTTAATGAAACATAGTGCCTGCTGGCATTGACAGCAAGCCGCTGTGGTGTCTTTCTATGAATTATAATTCTAAATTCGGGGAGGCGTCCGTGAGCGAGGGATCCTACAATGCGGTGACCTGGCTGCTCGACCGCAACGTCGAGGAGGGCAGGGCCAACAAGATCGTCTTCGACGATACTGTCTCGCGGCTCACCTATGGCGAGCTCCAGCATGAGAGCCGCCGCGCCGCCAATATGCTGCGCCGGCTCGGCGTTCGCCGCGAGGAGCGCGTGGCGATGATCATGCTTGATACGGTCGATTTCCCGATCGTATTCCTCGGCGCGATCCGCGCCGGCATCGTGCCGGTGCCGCTCAACACGCTGCTGACCGCGGACCAATACGCCTACATCCTCGCCGACTGCCGCGCGCGCGTGCTGTTCGTGTCCGAGGCGCTCTATCCCGTCATCAAGGACGTCGTCGGCCGCATGCCCGATCTCGAGCATGTCGTGGTCTCCGGCGTCAAGCAGAATGGCCACAAGCAGCTCGCCGAGGAGATCGCCGGCGAGAACGATCAGTTCACCACCGCCGCGACGCATCCCGACGAGCCGGCGTTTTGGCTCTATTCCTCGGGCTCGACCGGCATGCCCAAGGGCGTGCGCCATCTGCATTCGAACTTGCAGGCGACCGCGGACACCTACGCAAAACAGGTGCTCGGCATCCGCGAGAACGACGTCTGCCTGTCCGCCGCAAAGCTGTTCTTCGCCTATGGCCTCGGCAATGCGCTGACCTTCCCGATGTCGGTCGGCGCCACGGTGATCCTGAACAGCGAGCGGCCGACACCGGCACGCATGTTCGACCTGATGAACCGTTACAACCCCTCGATCTTCTACGGCGTGCCGACATTGTTCGCGGCCATGCTCAACGACGAGACCATGAAGAATGAGCGCGGCGGCAAGGCGCTGCGCATCTGCACCTCGGCCGGCGAGGCGCTGCCGGAGTCCGTCGGCAACAGCTGGAAGGCACGCTTCGGTGTCGACATTCTCGACGGTGTCGGCTCGACTGAGTTGCTCCACATCTTCCTGTCGAACGCGCCCGGCGACATCAAGTATGGCTCCTCGGGCAAGCCGGTGCCCGGCTATGCGGTGCGGCTCGTCAACGAGGCCGGCCAGGATGTGGCTGATGGCGAGGTCGGTGAACTCCTGGTCGATGCCCCCTCCGCCGGCGAGGGCTATTGGAATCAGCGCCACAAGAGCCGTCGCACCTTCGAGGGACCGTGGACACGGACCGGCGACAAATATGTCAGGGATGCCGAGGGCCGCTACACCTTTTGCGGCCGCGCCGACGACATGTTCAAGGTCTCCGGCATCTGGGTCTCGCCCTTCGAGGTCGAGAGCGCGTTGATCACGCATCCCGCCGTGCTGGAAGCCGCCGTCGTGCCGGAAGCCGATCCTGAAGGCCTGCTGAAGCCGAAGGCCTTTGTCGTGCTGCGCCCCGGCGCAACGACGAACGATCTTCAGGAGATGCTGAAGGAGCACGTCAAGCAGAAGATCGGCCCGTGGAAATATCCGCGCTGGATCGATGTGGTGGACTCGCTGCCGAAGACGGCGACCGGGAAGATCCAGCGGTTCAAGCTGCGGGAAGGGGCGCATTGATGCTGGGTGCTGAGCGCACCGCACTCGCCGCGCCTTACCCTCCCCTGGAGGGGGAGGGTCGCTTCGCATGGAGCAAAGCGCAATGCGAAGCGGGGTGGGGTGATCTCTCCACGCGGGCACCGCATCCGTGGACAGACTGTCACCCCACCCCGCTTCACATCTCGCTACGCTCGCTGTGAATCGATCCTCCCCCTCCAGGGGAGGGTGGGCATCTCGGCAGTGGCTAGGAATGGGAATTCGACAATGATCAACCTCACCCCCACCGGCTTCCTCAGCATCGCTGGCGCCAGCCTCGAATACAAATGGCTCGCGCCGCAAGCTGCAGACGCGCCCACCATCGTCATGCTGCATGAAGGTCTCGGCTCGGTCGGGCAGTGGGGCGACTTCCCGGACAAGCTTCAGCAAGCCACAGGCGCCGGCATCTTCGTCTATTCGCGCGCAGGCTACGGCCAGTCGAGCAAGGTGACGCTGCCGCGACCGCTCGATTACATGCAGCGCGAGGCGCTGGACGTGCTGCCGAAGCTGCTCGACGCGATCTCCTTCAAGCGCGGCCTCCTGCTCGGCCATTCCGACGGCGCCTCGATCGCGACGATCTATGCCGGCGCGCATCAGGATCATCGCCTCAGCGGTCTCGTGCTGATCGCGCCGCATTTCATCGTCGAGGACATCTCGGTGAAATCGATCTCTGCGATCAAGACCGCCTACGAGTCCACGGACCTCAAGGCAAAGCTCGCGCGCTGGCATCAGGATGTCGACAATGCCTTCTACGGCTGGAACGACGCCTGGCTCGATCCGAAATTCCGCGACTGGGACATCTCGGAATTTCTCGCCTACATCCGCGTTCCCGTCATGGTCCTGCAGGGCATGGACGACCAATATGGCACCCTGCGTCAGGTCGAGATTGCGCAGCAGGAGTGCTACTGCCCGGTCGATCTGAAAATCATTCCAGGCGCGGGCCATTCCCCGCATCGTGAGGCGCCGGCGGCGACGCTTGAGGCGATTGGGCAATTTGCGACAGCGGCCCTGCGCGACGATCAGGGACTGCAAGGACGCGCCGCATGATGGCGGCAACGGTGTGACAAGTCCAAGACCCGCCCAGACCGGAGCGGGCTCGCAAATCAGCGCGGCCTTGGGCTCCCGTCATGAAACAAAGTGCATGCGATGGTCGTTAAGGGCTAGACACACCCAAAAAGATGCACTATTGTGCATCTAACGCTACGGCGAAAATGCATAATCAAGCTCAGGGGTGTGACCCATGGCCGGGGAAGATCGGCGCCTCGCAGGCGGCGCGACATTCATCGATTTCCAGACTGATCCGTCCCGCTACCGGCATTGGAAGCTCGCGGTCGATGGCGACGTCGCGACGCTGACCATGGACGTCGACGAGAATGGCGGCCTGTTCGAGGGCTATCTGCTCAAGCTCAATTCCTACGATCTCGGTGTCGACATCGAGCTCGCGGATGCGCTCCAGCGGCTGCGCTTCGAGCATCCCGAGGTGAAGGTCGTCGTGATGCGCTCGGCCAAAAACCGCGTGTTCTGCGCCGGCGCCAACATCCGCATGCTCGCCGGCTCCACCCACGCCCACAAGGTCAATTTCTGCAAATTCACCAACGAGACCCGTAACGGCATGGAGGATTCTTCGGAGAATTCCGGCCAGCGCTTCATCACCGTGGTGAACGGCTCGGCGGCCGGCGGCGGCTATGAGCTCGCGCTCGCGACCGACCACATCATCCTCGCCGATGACGGCTCGTCCGCTGTTGCGCTGCCCGAAGTGCCGCTGCTCGCGGTGCTGCCCGGCACCGGCGGGCTGACACGCGTCGTCGACAAGCGAAAAGTGCGCCGCGACCACGCCGATTTCTTCTGCACCATCGAGGAGGGCGTGAAAGGCAAGCGCGCCGTGCAATGGCGCCTCGTCGACGAGATCGCGCCGAACTCGAAGCTCGAGGCCAAGATCAACGAGCGCGCCAAGGAATTCGCGGCCGCCTCGAAGCGCAAGGGCAGCGGCAAGGGCATCGCGCTGACGCCGCTCAAGCGCCTGATCGACGAGACCAGCATCCGCTATGGCTTCGTCACGGTCGATATCGATCGCACAGCGCGCATCGCCACCATTTCGATCAAGGCGCCGGAAGCGGCGCCGCCGGCCGACATCGACGGCATGATGGCGCAAGGGGCTTCGTTCTGGCCGCTCCAGCTCGCGCGCGAGCTGGATGACGCTGTCCTGCACTTGCGCATCAACGAGCTCGAGATCGCCATGCTGGTGTTCAAGAGCCATGGCGACCGCGCCCACGTGCTTGCCAGCGACGCCTTCCTCGAAGCCAACAAGGCGCACTGGCTGGTCAACGAAATCAGGCACTACTGGAAGCGAGTCCTCAAGCGCATCGACGTCACCTCGCGCACGCTGGTGACGCTGGTCGAGCCCGGCTCCTGCTTTGCCGGCACGCTCGCCGAGCTCGTGTTCGCCGCCGACCGCTCCTACATGCTGATCGGCACGCGCCAGGGCGACAACCGCCCGCCGCCATCGATCGAACTGTCCGCGATGAATTTCGGCCCGTATCCGATGAGCCACGGCCTGACGCGGCTTCAATCGCGCTTCCAGGCCGATCCGTCCGACGTGGAGCGCGCGGAGGCGACGCTCGGCACCGCGCTCGACGCCGAGCAGGCGGAAGAGCTCGGCCTCGTCACCTTCGCGCTCGACGACATTGACTGGGATGATGAAGTCCGCGTCTTCCTGGAGGAGCGCGCCAGCTTCTCGCCCGACAGCCTCACCGGCATGGAAGCGAGCCTGCGCTTCGTCGGCCCCGAGACGATGGAATCGAAGATCTTCGCGCGCCTGACGGCCTGGCAGAACTGGATCTTCCAGCGCCCGAACGCGGTCGGCGAGGAAGGCGCACTGCGCCGCTACGGCAGCGGTCAGAAGCCGAAATTCGATATGACACGGGTGTAACGACATTCACTGCGTCATGGCCGGGCAAAAGCGCGAAGCGCGTCTTCGCACAAATGTCCCGGCCATCCACGTCCCTGGCTCAAGGAAGCAAGAACGTGGATGCCCGGCACAAAGGCCGGGCATGACGGAACGAAATCGCAAGGAGCACGGCCATGAACATGAACATCATGAACGTCGACTACTCGACCAAGATTCCGAACAATGTGAATCTCGCCGAAGACCGCCAGGTGCTCAAAGCGCTGGAAGGCTGGCACCCCGGCTACATGGACTGGTGGAGCGACATGGGGCCGGAGGGCTTCCAGGAATCGCTGGTGTATTTGCGCACCGCCTACTCCGTCGATCCGCGCGGCTGGGCCAAGTTCGACTACGTCCGCATGCCCGAATATCGTTGGGGCATCCTCCTTGCTCCTCAGGAAGAAAATCGCGTCGTTCCTTTCGGCGAGCATTATGGTGAGCCGGCCTGGCAGGAAGTCCCGGGCGAGCACCGCGCCATGCTGCGCCGCCTCATCGTGATCCAGGGTGACACCGAGCCCGCCTCGGTCGAGCAGCAGCGCCATCTCGGCAAGACCGCGCCCTCGCTCTACGACATGCGCAATCTGTTCCAGGTCAATGTCGAGGAAGGCCGTCACCTCTGGGCGATGGTCTATCTGCTTCAGAAGTACTTTGGTCGCGACGGCCGCGAGGAAGCCGATGATCTCTTGCGCCGCCGCTCCGGCGATGCAGACGCGCCGCGCATGCTGGGCGCCTTCAACGAGGCGACGCCGGACTGGCTGTCCTTCTTCATGTTCACCTATTTCACCGACCGCGACGGCAAGATGCAGCTGCACTCACTCGCGCAGTCCGGCTTTGATCCGCTCTCGCGCACCTGCCGCTTCATGCTGACGGAAGAAGCACATCACATGTTCGTCGGTGAGACCGGCATCACTCGCGTCGTGCAGCGCACTTGCGATGCGATGCGCGAAGCCGGCATCACCGACCCCACCGACATCGCAAAAGTCCGCGCGCTCGGCGTGATCGACCTGCCGACCATCCAGAAGAAGCTGAACCTGCACTACACGCTGTCGCTCGACCTGTTCGGCTCTGAGGTCTCGACCAACGCGGCCAATGCCTTCAATGCCGGCATCAAGGGCCGCTACCACGAGACCCAGATCGAGGATGATCACCAGCTCAAGAACGCCACCTATCCGGTACTGAAGTTCATTAACGGCGAGATCAAGCTGGTCGACGAGCCGGCGCTGACCGCGCTCAACATGCGCCTGCGTGACGATTACAGCCAGGACTGTGTCAAGGGCATGCTGCGCTGGAACAAGGTGATCTCGACCGCGGGGTACGACTACAAGCTGACCCTGCCCAACGTCGCCTTCCACCGCCACATCGGCGAGTTCAAGGATATCCACGCCACGCCCGACGGCATTTTGATCGACGAGGCCACCTGGGCGAAGCGCAAGGACGAGTGGCTGCCGTCGACGAGCGACGGCGACTTCATCACCTCCCTGATGCAGCCCGTCACCGAAACCGGCAAGTTCGCCTCCTGGATCTCGCCGCCGAAGGTCGGCATCGACAACAAGCCCGGCGATTTCGAGTATGTGAAGATCGAGTCGTAGGGGCTGCTCGCGAGGCGCGACGACTGCGCCACACGAATGCTGTCATCACCCGCGAAAGCGGGTGATCCAGTACTCCGAGGCAGCAGTGATTGAGCCGATCCGCCGCGGCGTACTGGATGCCCCGCCGGAGCCTGTCATCGGGCTCGCCAGAGGCGAGACCCGGTGGCGGGGCATGACACTGAGTATGGGGTGAGAGCGGAGTACCAATCAATCCTACTCGCTATCCCATCCGCTCCCCTTGATCCCCGGATTCGCATAGACGATGCCGCCATCGACCGCGATGGTCGCGCCCACCACGTAATCCCCCGCGCGCGAGGCGAGATAGATCGCGGCGCCCGCCATGTCCTCGTCGGTGCCGATGCGCCCCGCGGGCACGCGCGTTGCGACCTCGTCGCCATGATCGCGCGCGGCGCGGTTCATGTCGGACTGGAACGGGCCCGGCGCGATCGCGGTGACCACGACATGGTCGGAGATCAACTTCACCGCCATGCGCCGGGTCAGGTGGATCAGCCCGGCCTTGCTCGCGGCATAGGAATAGGTCTCCATCGGATTGACGAAGATGCCGTCGATCGAGGCGATGTTGATCACCTTCGCCGGTCGCTCGGCGGAGGCTGCCGCGCGCAAGGGGCCGGCCAGTGCCTTGGTCAGGAAGAACGGCGCCTTCACATTCAGATTCATCACCTTGTCCCAGCCGCTTTCGGGGAATTCGTCGAACGCCGCGCCCCAGGCCGCGCCGGCATTGTTGACGAGGATGTCGAGCTTCGGCTCGCGCTTCCCAAATTCGCTGGCCAGCAGCTCGGCGCCGGCAACCGTCGAGATGTCGATCGGCAGTGCGATGCATTCGCCGTCATATCGCGCGGTGAGCTCCTTGGCGGTCTCCTCGCACGGCCCCGCCTTGCGCGCAGTGATGTAGACCTTTGCGGCACCGGCGCTGAGAAATCCCGCCGCGATCATCTTGCCGATGCCACGCGAGCCGCCGGTCACGAGCGCAACGCGGCCTTTGAGCGAGAACAGATCGTTGAACATGGTGCCTCCCTTGGGTTGCCACCGGTTGTGAGCGGGGCGAGGAGGGGAGTCAAGGAATGGACGAAAGCCGGTGAGAGTGCGGCGCGACAGCGGTCCCACAGACTGGGTGTCGTCCCGGCGAAGGCCGGGACCCATAACCCCAGGGAGCAGTTTGGCGAAGATTCGTCGTTCGGCATTTCTACCCATCGCAATCGATGGATCACGCGGTATGGGTCCCGGCCTTCGCCGGGACGACGATGACAGGTTGATGCTACGCCGCCGCAATCCTGCGAAAACCGTTCCACATCGCGGTCGCGGCGCCCGAGGTCAGCACGGGCAAGATTCGCGTGGCCTGGTAGTTGCCGTTGAGCGAGACGCGCGGCAGCGCGGTCATGTGGCCGGCGTTGTCGGCGAACAGCATGCCGGGCCGCGTCGTCACTGCGGTCTTGAACCCGGCTGCCGCAGCGAGCGCGAATTCGCGCTCGCCCGCCGCTTCGCGGTCGCCATAGGGATAGGCGAAATGCAGCACGGGGCGCTCCAGCGCCTGCTCGATCCGTGCGCGGCTCATCGCCATTTCCTGCGTGGCGATCTCCGCCGCCTGTTTGGCGAGATTGCTATGGCTGATGCTGTGCGCGCCGATCGTGACCAGGGGATCAGCGGCCAACCTCTTCACCTCGTCCCATGACAGACAGAGGCTGCGGCACAGCGCTTCCATGTCGACGCCATAATTCGTGCACAGCGCTTCGATCTCGCGCTTGAGGTCGTGCTCGCCCGGTAGCGCGCGCAGCCAGTCGTGCAAGCGGTCGAACGCCGCCTGCTTGGCAGCGGGCGTCGTCGCATCGAGCCGCAGCTTGGAATGGCCGATTCTGACGTCAATGTGCTCGGCTTTGGCGATCACTGCCTCCAGCGCAATCCACCACAGACGTCCATTGCCCTCGGCAAAATCGCTTGCGACATAGACCGCCAAAGGCGCGTCAAATTCGCGCAGCACCGGCAGCGCATAGTCCAGATTGTCGCGATAGCCGTCGTCGAGCGTGAAGGCGGCGAACCGGCGGGCGAACCGGCCCTGCGCCAGCCGCTCATGCAGCTCGTCCATGCCGACGATGTCGATGTCGCGTGAGCGCAAATGGCACAGCGTGGCGCGCAGGAAATCGGGGGTGACTTCGAGATGCCGGTTCGGCTGGAACGCAGCCTTACGGGCCGGCCGCACGTGATGCAGCATGAAAATGGCACCGACGCCCGACAGCAACGGGCGCAACAGATGGTGCGCCCCGCTGAAATAGAGCGCTTCCAGCCCGGCGCGGATGACGTTGTTGCGGAGTTGTTTCATTGCAGGCTGGCGGACCCCCGGGCATTCCGCCCACAACTTACGGAAGGACCCTTGAAGAAAAAGTTATTCCGGTTGTCCACGCAGGGCCTCCACAAGGGCACCATTTCCGGTTTGACAGCCCGCCAAGGGTTTGTTTTGTCTCCGGTTCCAGAGTTCGGGTCGTCGAATGCAGAAGCTTTTCAGGTGGGCCAGCAAATGGTGGCCGGGGCTGATCCCCCTGGCCGTCATGTGGGGATTTGCGGACTGGAATAATACCTTGCCGGTCGAGGCGGACCTGGCGGCCCGCAGCTCGGCGGCGCTGAAGGATACCGTTCTGGACAAGACCCGGATCGCGGTCGACGGCCGCGACGTCAGCCTGGCCGCGGATGCCTTCTCCGAGGAGGGTCGCCGCGACGCCGTGATGGCGGTCGAAACCGTGCCCGGCGTGCGGCTGGTCGACGACCGGACCCGCCTTGTTCCCGAGGCCAAACCCTTCGTCTGGAATGCCGAACGTGACGTGGTGCGGGTGACCCTGTCGGGCTCCGCGCCGCTGCCCTCGATGCGGGCGCGGCTGACCGAGGCGGCGCGCAAGGAAGTCGCCGGCGTCGAGGTGACCGATCAGATGGGTCTGGCGCGCGGTGCGCCGCCACGGTTCGAGGCCGCCGCGACGTTGCTGCTCGACCAGATCGGCAAGCTCAAGGACGGCAAGATCACGATCACAGACACCAAAGTCAATCTGTCGGGCATGGCGCGCGAGCTCGGCGGTCGCGAGGCGATTGCGGCCGCGCTGAAGAACCTGCCCGAGGGTTTTTCGATCGCCGCCAACGACGTCAAGGCGCCGCCCTACATCTTCCAGGCCTACAAGGATCCGGTGGCCGCGACGGTGACGCTGACCGGCTACGTCCCCGACAACACCATCCACGCCGCGATCGCGACCAGCGCTTCACGAAAGCTCTTCAACGAGAAGGTCGTCGACAATCTCAAGGCCAGCATCGGCGCGCCAGGCGCCTTCAACACCGCCGTGGTCGCAGCGCTCGGCGCGCTGTCGCGGCTGTCCACCGGCACACTCGTGGTCTCGGATCGCGAGGTGAAGCTGTCGGGCGATGCGCTCTATGAGGGTGCTGCCAACGACATCCGCGCAGGGCTCGGCAAGGACTTTCCGAAGAACTGGCAATACAAGCCGGAGATCACGGTGAAGCCTGCGGCAGGTCCCGTCGACGGCACCGTGTGCCAGCAATTGTTCTCGGACCTCCTGGCCAAAGGCAAGATCCGCTTCGCGGCGAAGCGCGCCGACATCGATCCGGATTCCGCCGGCATTCTCGACCATCTGATCGAGACGGCGCTGCGCTGCCCCACCACCAATATCGAGGTCGTCGGGCATACCGATGCCGACGGCGAGGACTCCTTCAACCAGGCTCTCTCGGAGAAGCGCGCCCAGGCGGTGATCGATTATCTGGTCAAGGCCGGCCTGCCCGCCAGCCGCTTCACTGCGGTCGGCCACGGCAGCACGCAGCCCCTCGCCGGCAACGACACCGACGAGGGCAAGGCGCAGAACCGCCGCATCGAATTTCTGGTGAGGTGACGATGCCCTACCTCGTCTCGTTCCATATGGGTTGGCTGATCGGCTCGCTGCTGCTGGGCTTTTGCATGGGCTGGATCTCGGTGGTCCAGCGCGGCAACGGCACCTCGAAGGTGACCGCGCGGTGGCTCGCCGCGCTCGCCGCGGGTCTGGTCGCAGCTTCGTTGTCACATGTGGTCCCCGGTCGTTTCGGCTACTGGCTCGACCTCGGCCTGATCATGTTCGCGTGCTATCTCGTGGGTTGCGCCATCGGTGCATGGCTACGCGACCGGGTGGTCACGCGAAGCACACCGCCGGCTGCCCTGTGATGTTGCCGTGCACCCTCACTCCCAGGCATGGGTGCCCGTCCGCCACGGCCTTTCGGCGCATCAGAAATCCGTGACCGGCCGCTTCGACGCCCCCTTTCAACAGGCCGGCGCGCCCCATAGATTGACGTCGGCTTAAGCCGTGACGGAACATTGTGCGGTTGAAATCATCAAAACTTCATGGCGTCTGCGCAGGATTGCCAAGGAGATTCGCGTCAAGCCTTGCCGCCGAAAGCGCCAAACCGTGCATCAGGAGCCCGCAACCCTGCCTAAAATATTGAAGGCACGTGTTTTTGTTCGAATTGGCGAATTCCACTTCGCCCGAAAACGCGCTAGTGGAAGGGCAGGGGGCATGCGCGATGCCGAAGCCGGCGGCGAGGGGTCGTTGAGTGCCGGTGCGTCGTCCGCCTGTCTGCCGGCCAACCTGGCCGCTGAAGCGTTGTTCGAGGTCTAGATGCTGGAAGCCATACGCAGGGCGACGACGTTTCTGCGCCAGAAGCAAATCCTGCATAAGCTTGGAGTTGTGATCAGCGTCGCGGTCATCGGCATCGCTTGCTATGTGCTCTACCACATGCTCCGCGGCATCGATCGCAACGAGGTTCTCGAGGCGATCAAGAGCACCGAGCCGAGCCAGATTGCGATGGCGGCGCTGTTCGTGGCTGCGGGCTATTTCACCCTGACCTTCTACGACCTGTTCGCCACGCGCGCGATCGGGCATTCCCACGTGCCCTACCGGATCAACGCGCTCGCCGCCTTCACCAGCTATTCGATCGGCCACAATGTCGGCGCCAGCGTCTTCACCGGCGGCGCCGTGCGCTACCGCATCTATTCGGCCTATGGGCTGAACGCGATCGACGTCGCAAAAATCTGCTTTCTCGCCGGCCTGACCTTCTGGCTCGGCAATGCCGCCGTGCTCGGCCTCGGCATCTCCTACCATCCGGAGGCCGCCGCCGCGATCGACCAGCTGCCGCCCTGGCTGAACCGGGCGCTGGCGATGATGATCATCGTGGGGCTGGTTGCCTATGTGGTCTGGGTCTGGACCCAGCCGCGCGTGGTCGGCCGCGGGCCCTGGACCGTGGTGCTGCCGGGCGGCCCGCTGACGCTGCTCCAGATCGCGATCGGCATCGTCGATCTCGGTTTCTGCGCGCTCGCGATGTACGTGCTGGTCCCGGACGAGCCCAACCTCGGCTTCGTCGTGGTCGCGGTGATCTTCGTCTCGGCGACACTGCTCGGCTTTGCCAGCCATTCGCCCGGAGGTCTTGGCGTGTTCGATGCCGCCATGCTGGTCGGCCTCTGGCAGATGGACCGCGAGGAGCTCCTGGGCGGGATGCTCCTGTTCCGCGTCCTCTATTATTTGTCCCCCTTCGTTCTATCTGTAATCTTGCTGACGTTTCGCGAAGTTATCATCGGCGCACGTTCGAAGCGCTTGCAGCAGGCGGCGCTCAAGCTCGATCCCGGCCCGGCGCATGAGGCCGCTTATGTGAGAGAGCGCAGCGACAGCGGCGCCTGACCGGCGCAAGCCTTTAAGGAGAAGCCCTCCCCGATGGCGATCGATGCCCCATCTTCTCCCAACACCCAGCCCTGGTCCGATCGGCTGCGGCACTCGACTATCATCCTGATCGCGGCGGCGCTGGCGTTGTCGGTGGTGGTCTCGCTCGGCGAATTGTCGGCGCTGCATGCCGCGATCGTTTTCCTCTGCATCGCAGCCGCGGCGCTGATCCCCTGGCGCCTGCACGATCCCACAGCCTCGCGCGACGATGTCAGGCGCATCAACCCGGTCGAGAGCGCGGCGGTGGCTGCCGTCGTCGCCGGCATGCCGGATCCTGCGGTGCTGCTCGACCGCGCCGGCCGCGTCATCCATCTCAATGCCGCCGCCGCCCAGCTTGCACCGGCGCTGCGCAGGAACGAGCTCGCCCAGTTCGCGCTGCGCTCGCCGGAGATCATCACGGCGTTGCGCGAGGCGATCGCGACTACCGAGCCGCGGCGCGCGACCTATCTCGACCATGTCCCGGTCGATCGCTGGATGGAGCTCATGATCACGCCGGTGCCGGTGCCGACCACCTTCGGTGGCGCCGACAAATGCATGCTGATGACTTTCCACGACCAGACGCCGCTGCGCCGGGTCGAGGAGATGCGGGCCGACTTCGTCGCCAATGCCAGCCACGAGCTGCGCACCCCGCTTGCCGCGCTGTCGGGCTTCATCGACACGCTCCAGGGCCAGGCCAAGGACGATCCCAAGGCGCGCGAGCGCTTCCTCGGCATCATGCACAATCAGGCCACCCGCATGGCGCGCCTGATCGACGATTTGCTGTCGCTGTCGCGGGTCGAACTGTCGGCCCATGTCCGCCCCGACACCCTGGTCGACCTCTTGCCGATCATCCTCCAGGTCGCCGACGGGCTCGAGCCGCTGGCGCGGGAACGCCAGGTCGATGTCGAGACCCATCTGCCAGAAGCGCCCGTGATGATCGCAGGCGACCGCGAGGAGCTGCTCCGCCTGTTCGAGAACCTGATCGAGAACGCGCTCAAATACGGCGCCTCGGGCGGACGCGTCATCGTGTCGCTGACGTCAAGCGCGGCCACTGATGGAGCTCAGGAAATCCGCGTCATGGTCCGCGATTTCGGCCCTGGCATCGCGCCGGAGCACCTCCCCCGGCTGACCGAGCGCTTCTACCGGGTCGATGTCGGCGACAGCCGCTCGCAGGGTGGAACCGGGCTCGGATTATCGCTGGTGAAACATATTCTTAACCGTCATCGCGGCCGGCTCCTGATCGAAAGCGTACCCAAACAGGGCGCCACTTTTACCGCTTGTTTTCCCCAGGCCAGGCCTCCGGCATCGATGTGAAAATCGAGCGATTCCAATCGCTTGAGGGTGTCATCCAGCTGTCACGAAACCTTCGTAAAAGCACAGCCGACCGCTCCTAAAGGGGCGGCGCGGGGAGCGCGATCGGGCGCGGATGGCGCTTCGCTCCCCTGTATGGAGACCAGCATGAATTTCCTCAAAACTATCGTCGCTGCCGGCTTGGTCGCCGCATCGACGACGGCGGCGTTTGCAGCCGACATCACGGGTGCCGGTGCGACATTCCCGTTCCCGATCTATTCGAAGTGGGCTGACGCCTACAAGAAGGAGACCGGCAACGGTCTGAACTACCAATCGATCGGCTCGGGCGGCGGCATCAAGCAGATCCAGGCCAAGACCGTGACCTTCGGCGCCAGCGACGCGCCGCTCAAGGCCGAGCAACTCGAGAAGGATGGCCTCGTCCAGTGGCCGATGGTGATGGGCGCCATCGTCCCCGTCGTCAACCTCGAGGGCGTGAAGCCCGGCGAACTGGTGTTCGACGGCGAGACGCTGGCCAACATCTATCTCGGCAAGATCACCAAGTGGGACGACGCCGCGATCAAGAAGCTCAATCCGAACGTGAAGCTGCCCGCGGAGGCGATCACCGTAGTCCGCCGTTCGGACGGTTCGGGCACCACCTTCAACTTCACCAACTACCTCTCCAAGGCCAGCGCGGACTGGAAAAGCAAGGTCGGTGAGGGTACCGCGGTCGAGTGGCCGGTCGGCGTCGGCGCCAAGGGCAACGAAGGCGTGTCGGGCAACATCAGCCAGACCAAGAACTCGATCGGCTATGTCGAGTACGCCTATGCCAAGCAGAACAAGCTGACCTACACCGGTCTCGTCAACAAGGCCGGCAAGCCGGTGCAGCCGACCGTCGAGGCCTTCCAGGCCGCCGCCTCCAACGCCGACTGGGCCAAGGCTCCCGGCTATTACGTCATCCTGACCGACCAGCCCGGCGACAAGTCCTGGCCGATCACGGCGGCGACCTTCATCCTGATGCACAAGTCTGCGACGGACAAGGCCGCCTCCCAGGAAGCCATCAAGTTCTTCCGCTGGGCCTTCAAGAACGGCGGCAAGGCGGCTGAAGAGCTTGACTACATCCCGATGCCGGACAGCGTCGTCCAGCTGATCGAGAAGACCTGGGCTGCCGAGATCAAGAGCTGAAGCGAATGTCCCGGACGCGCTGCAGCGTGAAACGCTGCTGCGCAGCCCGGGACCCACAAGAACCGGGCCCCGGATCAGCGTCGCACCGCTTCGCAGCTCGCGCCGCATCCGGGGCACAACTCCGGCAACAAGCGTATAGAGAACGGGTACAGGGGATCGGCGTGGCAGAGATGGCTGTTCAGAGCGATGTAATCGACGACGCCGGACCGTATGACCGCGCCAAGGCCTTGAGCGCGTTCAAGCTCGGCGACGTCACCTTCTACTGGATCACGCGGCTTTCCGCGATCTCGGTGCTGCTGATCCTCGGCGGGATCATCATTTCGCTAATCGTCGGCGCCTTCCCGGCGATCAAGGAATACGGCCTGTCGTTCCTGTGGACGCAGCGCTGGGCGCCTTCGGCCGATCCGCCCGTGCTCGGCGCGCTCGGGCCGATGTACGGCACGCTCGTCACCTCCTTCATCGCGATGCTGATCGCCATTCCGGTCGGTCTCGGCATTGCGATCTTCCTCACCGAGCTCTGCCCGCAATGGCTGCGCCGCCCGATCGGCATGGCGATCGAGCTGCTCGCCGGCATTCCGTCGATCATCTACGGCATGTGGGGCTTCTTCGTGCTGGGCCCGTTCCTGGCCAACACCTTCCAGCCCTTCATGATCAGGGTCTTCGACGGCGTCCCGGTGCTGGGAGCGATCTTCGCAGGTCCACCGTCCTATCTCAGCCTGTTCAACGCCGCGCTGATCCTCGCCATCATGGTGCTGCCCTTCATCACCTCGATCTCGGTCGACGTGTTCAAGACGGTGCCGCCGGTGCTGAAGGAAGCCGCCTACGGCGTCGGCTGCACCACCTGGGAAGTCGTCCGCAGCGTGGTGATCCCCTACACCCGTGTCGGCATCATCGGCGGCGTCATGCTGGCGCTGGGCCGCGCGCTCGGCGAGACCATGGCGGTGACCTTCATCATCGGCAACTCGTTCCGGATCTCCTCGTCGATCTTCGCACCGGGCACCACGATCTCGGCGGCGATCGCCTCCGAGTTCGCCGAGAGCGACGGCCTGCACCAGTCCGGCCTGATCCTGCTCGGTCTGCTCCTGTTCGTGCTGACGTTCTTCGTGCTCGCGGCCGCGCGGCTGATGCTGCTGCGTCTGGAACAGAAGGCGGGGAAGTGACATGAACCCGATTTACGCACGCCGTCGCCGCACCGACATCGTCATCCGCGGGCTCTGCATCGCCGCCGCCGCCTTCGGCGTCACCTGGCTCGCGCTGATCCTGATCACGCTGCTCTACAACGGCCTTAGCGGCCTGAACCTGCAGGTCTTCACCGAGAACACGCCGCCGCCCGGCTCGTCCGAAGGCGGCCTGCTCAACGCCATCGTCGGCTCGCTGATCATGACCGTGCTCGGCGTCGGCATCGGCGCGCCGCTCGGCCTGTTCGCCGGCACCTATCTCGCCGAGTACGGCCGCAACGACAAGCTGACCTCGGTGATCCGCTTCATCAACGACATCCTGTTGTCGGCGCCCTCGATCATCATCGGCCTGTTCATCTACGGCGCGGTGGTGGTGCCGATGCGCGGCTTCTCGGCGATCGCGGGTAGCCTCGCGCTCGCCGTGATCGTCATCCCCGTGGTGCTGCGCACCACCGAGGACATGCTGCTTCTGGTGCCGAACGCGCTGCGCGAGGCGGCCTCCGCGCTCGGCCTGCCGCGCTCGCTGGTGATCAAGCGCATCGCCTACCGCGCCGCGCGCTCCGGCCTCATCACCGGCGTGCTGCTCGCCACCGCCCGCGTCGCCGGCGAGACCGCGCCGCTGCTGTTCACCGCGCTGTCGAACCAGTTCTTCAGCCTCGGCCTGAACAAGACGATGGCGAACCTGCCCGTGACCATCAACAATTTCGTGCAGAGCCCCTACGCCTATTGGAAGCAGCTCGCCTGGAGCGGCGCACTGCTGATCACGCTCACCGTGCTTGCCCTGAACATTGGCGCCCGCATCCTCGGTGCCGAGAGGACCGCAAAATGACCGACCTGTCCGTATCCGTGAGTTCCAACGGTCACCTGGCCTCGCATCCGCTGCCGGAAGCGCCCGCCAAGGTGACGGTGCGCAACCTCAACTTCTATTACGGCGAGCATCACGCGCTGAAGAACATCAACCTGACGCTCGGCACCAACCGCGTCACGGCGTTCATCGGCCCGTCGGGCTGCGGCAAGTCGACCCTGCTGCGCATCTTCAACCGGATGTATGACCTCTATCCGGGCCAGCGCGTCACCGGTCAGCTGATGCTCGACCAGACCAACATCCTCGATCCCAAGCTCGACCTCAATCTGCTGCGCGCCCGGGTCGGCATGGTGTTCCAGAAGCCGACGCCGTTTCCGATGACGATCTACGAGAACATCGCCTTTGGCATCCGCCTCTACGAGAAGATCTCGAAGTCGGAGATGGACGACCGGGTCGAGAAGGCGTTGCGCGGCGGCGCGCTGTGGAACGAGGTCAAGGACAAGCTCAACGCCTCGGGCCTGTCGCTCTCCGGCGGCCAGCAGCAGCGCCTCTGCATCGCCCGCACGGTCGCGGTGCGGCCTGAAGTGATCTTGTTCGACGAGCCCTGCTCGGCGCTCGATCCGATCTCGACCGCCAAGGTCGAGGAGCTGATCCAGGAACTGTCCGAGAACTACACGATCGCGATCGTCACCCACAACATGCAGCAGGCGGCGCGCGTCTCCGACAAGACCGCCTTCATGTATCTCGGCGAACTGATCGAGTTCGACGACACCAGCAAGATCTTCACGTCGCCGAGCGACCGGCGTACGCAGGATTACATCACCGGCCGGTTCGGCTGAGGAGACGGGACATGGGTACTGAACATACCGCAAAGGCCTTCGACACCGACCTCCAGGAGCTCACCCGCCTGGTCGCCGAGATGGGCGGCATCGCCGAGCGCATGATCGTCGATTCCGTCGATGCGCTGATCCGCCGCGACGTCGCGCTCGGTCAGCGCGTCGTCACCACCGACGCCGAGCTCGATGCGCTGCAGAAGCGCATCGAGGAGCGCGCCGTGCTCACCATCGCCCGTCGCCAGCCGATGGCGGTGGATCTGCGCGAGATCGTCGGCGCCATGCGCGTCGCCACCGATCTCGAGCGCATCGGCGACCTCGCCAAGAACATGGGCAAGCGCGTTGCGGCGCTGGAGACGGACTTCCATCCGCTAAAACTGTTTCGCGGCCTGGAGCACATGACCGACCTCGTGCAGCAGCAGGTCAAGTCGGTGCTGGACGCCTATGCCGCGCATGATCTGCCGGCGGCAATGGCGGTGTGGAAGGGCGATGAGGAAGTCGACGCCATCTGCACCTCGCTGTTCCGCGAACTCCTCACCTACATGATGGAGGATCCGCGCAACATCTCGTTCTGCATCCATCTGATGTTCTGCGCCAAGAACATCGAGCGGATCGGCGACCACGCCACCAACATCGCCGAGACCGTGTTCTACATGATCGAGGGTCAGGCGATCACCGACAAGCGGCCGAAGGGCGATATGACGACCTTCGCCACGACGGTACCGAATACCTGAGGGAGCGACGACAACATGGGCGCACGCATTATGGTGGTTGAGGACGAGGAAGCTCTCACCGAGCTTCTCCGTTACAACCTCGAAGGCGACGGCTATGACGTGGAGACGGTGATGCGCGGCGACGACGCCGACACCCGCCTCAAGGAACACATCCCGGATCTGATCGTGCTCGACTGGATGCTGCCGGGACTATCAGGCATCGAGCTGTGCCGGCGGCTGCGCACCCGTCCCGAGACCAAGCAGCTCCCGATCATCATGCTCACCGCGCGCGGCGAGGAGAGCGAGCGGGTGCGGGGTCTTGCGACCGGCGCCGACGACTACATCGTCAAGCCGTTCTCGGTGCCGGAGCTGCTCGCGCGCGTGAAGGGCCTTCTGCGGCGCGCAAGTCCGGAGCGGCTCGCCACCGTGCTCGCCTATGGCGACATCGAGCTCGATCGCGACAAGCGCCGTGTGGCGCGCTCGGGCCGGCCGATCGATCTCGGCCCGACCGAATATCGCCTGCTGGAGTTCTTCCTGGAGCATCCCGGCCGCGTGTTCTCGCGCGAGCAGCTGCTCGACAGCGTCTGGGGCCGCGACATCTATATCGACGAGCGCACCGTCGACGTCCATATCGGCCGCCTGCGCAAGCTGCTCAATCTCGGCCGCGAGCAGGACCCGATCCGCACCGTCCGCGGCGCCGGCTATGCGCTGGATGATCGGTTTGCGAAGGCGGAGCAGACGTAAGTTAGGCGGTGTTGCTTTAGCAGGCGGCTGCCACACCCTCACTGTCGTCCCAGATCCGGGACCCATAGCCACAGGGAGTGATTGTTGCGCGAAAAAGGTAGCTCCGAGTCCCCGTAACCACAGCTTGCGGTGGCTATGGGTCCCGGATCTAGGCGCGCTTGTCCGGGACGACATCGGATTTGTAGAGCCGTCATTGCGTGACGGCTGCCGTTTTGATCTCAGAACGAACTCACCGCGTGCTCGGCTTGGCCGGCGCGCGCCGGCGATCCGCGGCCGGCTGATAGGCGACGCGCGAGTGCTGGGCACAGTAGGGCAGGCCGGACAGCGCCCTGCCACCGCAGAAGAAGAAATCCGGGCTCGAGGGATCGCCGACCGGCCAGTGGCAGGTTGCCTCGTTCAATTCCAGCAGCGACAGCCGCTGGCTCATCGGCACCACGTTGTCGTAGGTGACCGGTTCGGCCTCCACCTCGACCTCGAAGGCCTGCGCCAGCGCGGTGTTGCCGCGCGAGATCGGCCGGGTCACCCGCATCATGTGCTGTGCTGGGCGCGCCTTGCGCGGCCGCGGCGCGGCCGAAGATGGGCTCTTGGCGCGGCCCGACAGGCCGAGCCTGTGCACTTTACCGATCACGGCATTGCGGGTCACATTGCCGAGCTCGGCCGCGATCTGGCTGGCCGAAAGTCCGGCCTCCCAGAGCTTTTTCAGCTGCTCGACGCGATCGTCGGACCAGGTCAAAACCGTCATTGCACCCTTTCCCTCGCTGCGCGCCGCCATCCTGGGGCCTCACAGCGAATGCCTAAGCCTTGAAAAACCCGTGCCGCCAGAATCCCTTAAGGCTCGCCGGGCGCGCTACTGACGCCCGAACGTTTACGCCGGTACATGAGGACTTAGAGGATCAGAACCGCTGCACGAGATGTCGTATCTGACAGGCCAAACGCTACAATATGGCGTGACTCCCGCGCAAGAGTCCGCCGACTCGCTTCCACATGTTCCGTGGTGAAAACCCCGCAAAATCGGCACCGCAAGACTACGGATTCAGCGTTTCGCGAGGCTTTCCGGGCGGCATTGACACCGGTCTTGCCAGGCATAAGATAGTGCCGCGTGCCGCCCTTAAAAGGCGGCACGTTTCGTTTTCCGGACCGGTCAATGGTGCGCTGCGCAAGGCATGCCAGGCAGGTCTCAACATTCAAATGCAACATCCAAGTGATGGTCATGACCAACAGCGCCGCGCCGCATCTGCTTCCCGTTTTCGCCAGGGCCGACCTTGGTTTTGAGCGCGGCGAAGGCTGCTGGCTGATCGCGACCAATGGCGATCGCTATCTCGATTTCACGTCGGGCGTTGCGGTGAACGCGCTCGGCCATGCCCATCCCGCGCTGGTCAAGGCATTGCAGGAGCAGGCGACCAAGCTCTGGCACATGTCGAACCTGTTCCAGAGCCCGGATGGCGAACGGCTTGCAACGCGTCTGTGCAACGAGAGTTTCGCGGACTTCGTGTTCTTCTGTAATTCGGGCGCCGAAGCGCTGGAATGCGTGATCAAGGTCGTGCGGCGCTATCACGCTGCCAAAGGCCATCCCGATCGCTATCGTATGATCACCTTCGAGGGCGCTTTCCATGGCCGTACGCTGGCGACGCTGGCTGCGACGGGCTCGGCAAAATATCTCGAAGGTTTCGGCCCGCCGATAGACGGCTTCGACCAGGTCCCGCATGGCGATATCGAGGCCGTGAAGAAGGCGATCGGTCCGCAGACCGCCGGCATCCTGATCGAGCCGATCCAGGGCGAGGGCGGTGTGCGTTCGTCGACACCCGCCTTTCTCAAGGCGCTGCGCCAGCTCTGCGACGAAAAGGGCCTGTTGCTCGCGTTCGACGAGGTGCAGACCGGCATGGGCCGCACCGGCGATCTGTTCGCGCATCGCCGTCTCGGCGTCACGCCCGACGTGATGTCGCTGGCGAAGGCGCTCGGTGGCGGCTTTCCGATCGGTGCTTGCCTTGCGACCGCGGAAGCGGCCTCCGGCATGACGCCCGGCTCGCACGGCTCGACCTTCGGCGGCAATCCGCTCGCGATCTCTGCTGCAAACGCCGTGCTCGACGTCATGCTCAAGCCTGGCTTCTTCGACCACGTGCAGAAGATGTCGCTGCTGCTCAAGCAGAAGCTCGCCTCCGTGATCGATCGCCATCCTGATGTCGTCAGCGAAGTTCGTGGCGAGGGTCTCCTGATCGGCATCAAGGCGGTCGTGCCTTCGGGTGATCTCGTTGCCGCCTTGCGCCACGAAAAACTGCTCACCGTCGGCGCCGGCGACAATGTCGTGCGCTTTCTGCCACCTCTGATCGTCACCGAAGCCGAGATCGAGGACAGCATCGGGCGGCTCGAGCGCGCCTGCACGGCGATCTCGTCCAGTCAGACCAAGCGGGCGGCAAGCTAATGAGCAAGTCGCCAAAGCACTTCCTCGACATCAACGAGCTCCCGCTGTCGGAGCTCAAGCGCATGCTCGCCGCATCCTCGGCCATGAAGGCGAAGCAGAAGGCGCATCAGCCGGTCAGGCCGCTCGAAGGCAAGACGCTGGCGATGATCTTCGAGCGCCCCTCGACGCGGACGCGGGTGTCGTTCGACGTCGCCATGCGCCAGCTCGGCGGCGAGCCCATCATGCTCACCGGCGCAGAAATGCAGCTGGGCCGTGGCGAGACCATCGCCGACACCGCGCGCGTGCTGTCGCGCTATGTCGACGCCATCATGATCCGCATCCTCAATCACGAGGCGCTGCTGGAGCTTGCGGCCTATGCGACCGTGCCCGTCATCAACGGCCTGACGCGCCGTTCGCACCCTTGCCAGGTGATGGCCGACCTCATGACCTATGAGGAGCATCGCGGCCCGATCGAGGGCAAGACGGTGGCCTGGACCGGTGACGACAACAACGTGCTGGCGTCCTGGGCCCACGCCGCCGAGCGCTTCAAATTCCAGCTCAACGTCGCAACGCCGCCGGAGCTCGCGCCGAAGAAGGCGATGCGTGACTGGATCAAGACGACCAATGCGCCGATCGTGCTCGGCACCGATCCGGAAGCCGCCGTGCGCGGTGCCGATTGCGTCGTCACCGACACCTGGGTGTCGATGGGCGACAAGGAAGGCGAGCACCGCCACAACGTGCTCAAGCCCTACCAGGTCAATGCCAAGCTGATGTCGCTGGCCAAGTCCGATGCGCTGTTCATGCACTGCCTGCCCGCCCACCGCGGCGAAGAGGTCACCGATGACGTGATCGACGGCCCGCAATCGGTCGTGTTCGACGAGGCCGAAAACCGCCTGCATGCGCAGAAGGGCATTCTGGCCTGGTGCTTTGACGCGGTGAAGTAACGCGCGACGGTAGATTATTTATTCGTCGTCCCGGCCTAGTGCGTAATTGCGCACTAGGCCGGGACGACATCGAGTTTGCGGTAATGTCGGGCAATCATAACTGCATCCGGAACACGCCGCCTCGCACCCCTTCCAATCCGTCACCTCCGACCCCAGATAGAGCGCCATGGTTTTCCAATCCCCTGACATGAAAACCGGGCTCGAAGGCCCGGTTCGCGCGCCATCAGCAGTTCCGATCGATGACGCCGTGCTGCCCTACGAGGTCGACGCGCTCGACGTGCGCGGCCGCCTGGTGCGGCTCGGCCCGGCGCTCGACGACATCCTCACCAAGCACGATTATCCCGCCCCGGTCGGCAAGCTGCTCGGCGAGGCCATCGTGCTGACGACGTTGCTCGGCTCGGCGCTGAAATTCGAGGGCCGCTTCATCCTTCAAGCCCAGACCGACGGTCCGGTGTCGTTCCTGGTCGTCGACTACATGGCGCCGGATCGTCTGCGCGCCTATGCGCGCTTCGATGCTGCGCGCCTCGGTGACGCCAGGGATTCAGGGACGCTGCTCGGCCGCGGCCATCTCGCCATGACCATCGACCAGGGCCCCGACATGAGCCGTTACCAGGGCCTGGTCGCGCTCGACGGCGGCGGCCTCGAAGAGGCCGCCCACGAATATTTCCTGCGCTCCGAGCAGATCCCGACGCGCGTGCGCCTCGCGGTCGGCGAGGAATGGCGCAGTAGCGACGGCGGCAAGCATCGCTGGCGTGCCGGCGGCATGCTGATGCAGTTTTTGCCGAAGGCACCGGAGCGCGCGCGGCAGGCCGATTTGCATCCCGGCAACGCGCCCGAAGGCACCGAGGTGCACAGCGTCGCGGAAGACGACGCCTGGGTCGAGGCGCGCTCGCTGATCGAGACCGTCGAGGACGTCGAGCTGATCGATCCCGAGCTGTCCGGTGAGCGGCTGCTGTTCCGCTTGTTTCACGAGCGCGGCGTGCGCGTGTTCAATCCACAGGTCCTGAAGGCGCAATGCTCCTGCTCGCGTGATGCGGTCGCGTCCATGCTGAAGAGCTTCTCGTCGGACGACCGCGCCGCCATGGTCAAGGACGACAAGGTCGTGGTGACCTGCGAATTCTGCTCGTCGGTCTACCAGTTCACTCCGCACGAGGCGGGTGTGGAGGACGCGTAGGCCCCCATTTCCCGTCATTGCGAGCGCAGCGAAGCAATCCAGAAATGCATCCGCGGTGTCAGTCTGGATTGCTTCGTCGCATCAGCGCAAAATTGCTTTGCAATTTTGTCGCGAGCTCCTCGCAGTGACGAGTTTGGGGCACGCTCGCGCCTCGTTCTCGCTGTCATCGCCCGGCTTGACCGGGCGATCCAGTACTCCGAGACAACAGTGATTGAACCGATAGGCCGCGGCGTACTGGATTCCCCGCTTTCGCGGAGAATGACAGCGTCATTTGGAGAACGGCGCAGCCGCCTCATACTCCGTCATTGCGAGCGCAGTGAAGCAATCCAGAGTCTTTCCGCGGAGAGATTCCGGATTGCTTCGCTGCGCTCGCAATGACGATGTTGTGGAAGCTGCTCGCCACATACGCGCTGTCATCGCCCGGCTTGACCGGCGCTGATTGAACCGATAAGCCGCGGCGTACCCGCCGGAGCCTGTCATCGGGCTCGCCGAAGGCGAGACCCGGTGGCGGGGCATGACAGCGGTGGGCGTCGCCGCACCGCCCCTAATTCAACACCCGCTTGTTGTCCGGGCTGTCCAGCGAGAACGTCGGCACGTCGATCTCGAAGCGCTCGCCGCTTTCGCTGACCATCTGGTAGCGGCCGGTCATGAAGCCGGAGGCGGTCGTGAGCGGCACGCCGGAGGTGTATTCGAAGCGTTCGCCGGGGGCCAGGATCGGCTGCTCGCCGACGACGCCCTCGCCCTTCACCTCCTGCTGGCGGCCGGAGGCATCGGTGATGATCCAGTGCCGCGTCTTCAGCTGCACGGTCTCGTCGCCGGAATTGGTGATGACGATGGTGTAGGACCAGAAATAGCGGGAGCGATCGGCCGAAGACTGCTCCGGAACAAAGTTCGGCTCGACGGTCACTTCGATCTGGCGGGTCACGGCGCGGTACATAACCTCCATCATACCGAAATCCGCCCGGGGAACCAAACGCTGGAGACGGCTTTGGCGACATCGTCCCGCCAGAATTCGCGGGGAAGGACTCCCCCAAGGGAAGACACCCTTATGTGATCGTGCCGCTTTGCGGGACGACGGCTGGAACGGTAAACTCCATTGCACGTCGCGATTTGCGGAAGGGTTTTTGGCCCCCGATGACCATTGCCGACCAAGTGACGGGATCGACGATCGCGGGAACCGCGGATGCCAAACCCGCAGGCATCACGCCGCGGGCCGCCGCGCCGGCCATCACGCTGCCGGCCATCGGCGAGCGCGAGCTCCGGCTCGATCTGTTCCGCGGGCTGGCGCTGTGGCTGATCTTCATCGACCATCTGCCAACCAGCCTGCTGACCTGGTTCACCATCCGCAATTACGGCTTCAGCGACGCCACCGAGATCTTCATCTTCATCTCCGGCTACACCGCCGCCTTCGTCTACGGGCGGGCGATGCTGGAGAACGGCGTCGTCATCGCCACCGCGCGCATCCTGCGCCGCGTCTGGCAGATCTACGTCGCCCACGTCTTCCTGTTCACGATCTTCCTCGCCGAGATCTCCTATGTGGCGACCAGCTTCGAGAACCCGCTCTACACCGAAGAGATGGGCATCATGGATTTCCTCAAGCAGCCCGACGTCACCATCGTGCAGGCGCTGCTGCTGCGCTTCCGGCCCGTCAACATGGACGTGCTGCCGCTCTACATCGTGCTGATGCTGGCGCTGCCGTTGATCCTGTGGTCGATGAGGTGGAAGCCCGACGTCACGCTCGGCCTGTCGGTCGTGCTCTACGCGGTGACCTGGGAATACGACCTCTACTTCTCGGCCTATCCGAACGGCTTCTGGGCGTTCAATCCGCTGGCCTGGCAATTGCTTTTCGTCTTCGGTGCATGGTGCGCGCTCGGAGGTGCGCGACGCATGTCGCGCATCCTGGCCTCACCGGTGACGATGTGGATTGCGATCGCTTATCTGGTCGCGGCGTTCTACGTGACGCTGACCTGGTACGTGCCGCAGCTTGGTCACCTCATGCCGAAGCGCATCGAGCAGTGGATGTATCCGATCGACAAGACCGATCTCGACGTGCTGCGCTTCACCCATTTCCTGGCGCTGGCCGCGCTCACCGTGCGCTTCCTGCCGCGGACCTGGCCGGGCTTGAAATCGCGCTGGCTACGGCCGCTCATTCTATGTGGGCAGCATTCCCTCGAGATCTTCTGTCTCGGCGTCTTCCTGGCCTTCGCCGGCCATTTCATCCTGGCCGAGGTCTCCGGCGGCGCAGCCATGCATGCGTTGATTAGTCTCTCCGGAATCCTGATCATGTGGGGGGTGGCCTGGGTCATTTCGTGGTACAAGAGCGTGGCTGACAAGAGCGGTGCGAAAACCAAAAACGCCGTCGGCAACGCCGATCTGGCGGGAGGGGGCTGATGAAGGCGAAGGTTCTCCTGAGCCTGATCCTGCTATGCGGTGGCCTCGCCGCGCCCATGGCGCGCGCGGGCGATGCTGCGCCTGCCGCCCCGGCCGCGCCCGCGGCCTGCGAATTGCCGTCCTATCTGCTCACCAGCGAGAGCCGGCTGCCCAAGGTCGCCGGCGCCGTCAAGGCCGGCAAGCCGCTCGAGATTCTGGTCATCGGCAGCCGCTCGACCACGATTCCTTCCTCGGAGAGCAGCTCATATCCGGCGCGCATGGAGGTGAACCTCAAGGACAAGCTGCCGCCCTCGGAAGCGGTGCACGTCTCCGTAGAAATACAGAGCAAGAGGACGGCACAGGAGACCGCCGCCACCTTCGTTAAGCTGATGGAAGCAAAAACGCCTACTTTGGTCATCTGGCAGACCGGGACCGTGGATGCTATCCGATCCATCGATCCCGACGAATTTCGCAGCGCGGTAACCGAAGGGGTTACTGCGTTGCAAAAGACAGGGGCTGACGTCGTCTTGATGAATTTGCAGTACAGCCCGCGTACCGAAACCATGATCGCGGCGCAGCCTTTTCTCGATAATATGCGCGTGGTGGCGCAGGAGCACGACATCCCGCTGTTCGACCGTTTCGCGATCATGCGGCAGTGGAATGATCAGGGCCAGTTCGACCTGTTCAACCCGTCCCGCGGGCCTGAGCTGGCGAAACAGGTTCATGATTGCCTTGGCCGGGCGTTGGCACAATTCGTGATCGACGCTGCCCATCTGGAGCCGGCCCAGCAGCAAAATTGAGGTCTAGCGTTAATGAGTTCTCTCCGCCCTTTTTGTCTGAGGTCATGGCTGGCTGCGCCCGCAGCAGCAATGCTGCTGGTGCTGGCACCTGCTTCGCAGCTGCGCGCGCAGACGCACGCCGCACAGGCGACGCCCGCGCCCGCGCAGCCGGCTGATCCCGCTTCCGCACCGCCCTCCCAAACCACCGTCGCCGCAACGTCCCCCGACCAGCGCGGCATCACCGCGCGCGCCATCGACAAGGTGAAGGAGGTCGCAAAGTCCGCCGGCGACATCTTCAGCCGCGTGCCCTGCCTGCCGCCGAAGGGCGGCTCGAAGGCGATGGGCACGCTGCCGCATGTCGCAAGCAAGCTCGTCGCCGGCCAGCCCGTCGTCATCGTCGCGTTCGGCTCGTCGTCGACCGCAGGATTCGGTGCGAGCTCGCCGGAGTTCAATTATCCGAACCGTCTCGCCGCACAGCTGCGCCGGCATTATCCGACCGCCGACATCACCGTCGTCAATGCCGGCGTTGGTGGCGAGGATGCGCCCGAGATGATGAAGCGCCTTCAGACGCAGGTGATTGACGTGCATCCGGATATGGTGATCTGGCAGGTCGGCACCAACGCCGTGCTGCGCAACCTCGATCCCGGCGAGACCGCAAAGATAGTCGAGGACGGCATCTCCCGCATCCAGGCTGCGGGCGGCGCCGACATCGTGCTGGTCGATCCGCAATATTCGCCGGCAGTCAACCGGCGCGCCGAGAGCGCCGGCAAGATGGTGAAGCTGCTCGGCAAGGTCGCAGAGCTCCGTCACGTCGGCATCTTCCCGCGCTTCGAGGTGATGCGCGACTGGCACGAGAAGCAGGCGATCCCGGTCGAGGGCTTCGTCATCGCCGACGGCCTGCACATGAACGATTGGGGCTATGCCTGCTTCGCCCAGCTCCTCGGCGACGACATCATCCACTCCGTCGGCCAGATCAAGCTGGGTGTGAACGTGCCCGCGGACGTGCGGGCGTATCGGCCGATGTAGGTTTTGCTTACCCTCCCCTGGAGGGGGAGGGTCGATCGCGCGAAGCGCGAGCGGGGTGGGGTGATCGCTCCACTCGGGCAGTGTTGGACGCGGAGAGATCACCCCACCCCGGCTCACATTTCGCTGCGCTCCATATGAGCCGACCCTCCCCCTCCAGGGGAGGGTAAGAAGCTCACGCCTTCTCCAGCGCAGCGGTCAAATCCTCGATCAGATCGTCCGCATGCTCGAGCCCGGCGGAGAAGCGGATGAAGCCCTCGCTGATGCCGAGCGCGGCGCGGTCTTCCGGCTTCAGACGCTGATGCGTCGTGGTCGCCGGATGCGTGACGAGGCTCTTGGCGTCGCCGAGATTGTTGGAGATCTTCGCCAGCTTCAATTCATTGAGCACGCGGAACGCGGCCTGCTTGCCGCCCTTGACCTCGAAGCCGACCAGCGTCGAGCCGCCGCGCATCTGCTTCTTCACCAGCGCCGCCTGCGGGTGATCGGCGCGGCCGGGATAGACCAACCGCGAAATCTTCGGATGGCTCGCCAGCACCTCGGCAATGCGCGCGGCGGTGTCGGTCTGCGCGCGCACGCGAACGCCCAGCGTCTCAAGGCCCTTGAGCAGGACCCAGGCGTTGAACGGCGAGATCGACGGGCCGGTCTGGCGCATGAAATTGTGGATGTGCTCGGCGATGAAGGCTTCCGAGGACAGGATGATGCCGCCCAGACAGCGGCCCTGGCCGTCGATATGCTTGGTCGCCGAATAGACCACGACGTCGGCCCCGAGCGCGAGCGGGCTCTGCCAGATCGGCGTTGCGAACACGTTGTCGACGACGAGCCGCGCGCCACCCTTGTGCGCGATCTCGGCGATGCCGGGGATGTCGAGCACATCTAACGTCGGATTGGTCGGGCTCTCCAGGAAGAACGTCTTGGTGTTGGGCTTGAGCGCCCGCTGCCACTGGTCGAGATCGAGCCCGTCGACCAGCGTGGTCTCGATGCCGTAGCGCGGCAGCAGATCCTGCACCACATAGAGGCATGAGCCGAACAGCGCCCGCGAAGCGACCACATGGTCGCCCGCCTTCAGCGGCGCCAGGATCGCGGTCGTCACCGCCGCCATGCCGGTGGCCGCCGAGCGGGCCGCCTCGGCGCCTTCGAGCTCGATCATGCGGCGCTCGAACATCGCGATGGTCGGGTTGGAGTAGCGCGAATAGATGAAGCCGGGATCCTCGCCCTTGAACCGCGCCTCGCACTCCTCGGCGCTGTTGTAGACGTACCCTTGCGTCAGGAACAGCGCCTCCGAGGTCTCGCCATATTGCGAGCGCAGGGTCCCGGAATGGACCAAGCGGGTTTCGGGACGGTAGGTGGCAGGCGACTTCGACATAGGACCCTCCGACATGACCGTCGAGCGAGAACGGTCACAAAAAAACCGGCCTGGATATCTCCACGGGCCGGGATCACAGAGGTCCCCGGCCTGTTTAGCGACTTATTTAACGTGGCTGCAAGCCGGCCGGCTCAAATCACCACGGGATAAGTGATGCTCATATTCCGCAACGCCCTTTCCGTCAAGGCGTCCATCGGATAGCCGTAAAAGGCTAGTATTTCCCGTATATCGGGATGCGTTTGCCCCTTGCTGAGGATCCCCGGTTGACGTTCACGGTCGCTGCCGACGCCAATGGTATCCTGCCCGACCGCATGATCGCGGCGATGGCGGAGGCGGGGCTCATCCTGCCCGCGTACGACTTCGTCGAGAGCCAGATCCAGCCGGCGAGCCTCGATTTGCGCCTCGGCGACATCGCCTATCGCGTCCGCGCCAGCTTCCTGCCCGGTCCCGGCGCCACCGTCGCCGAACGCATCGACGAATTGAAGCTGCACGAGTTCAGCCTGGCCGACGGCGCGGTGCTGGAGACCAACTGCGTCTACATTGTGCCGCTGCTGGAAAGCCTCGCGCTGCCGCCGGAGATCGTCGCGGCCGCGAACCCCAAGAGCTCGACCGGCCGGCTCGACGTCTTCACCCGCGTGATCGCCGACGGTACCCGCCGCTTCGACATGATCGGCGCCGGCTATCACGGCCCGCTCTATGCCGAGATCAGCCCGAAGACGTTTCCGGTGCTGGTGCGCGAGGGCTCGCGCCTGTCGCAGGTGCGCTTCCGCACTGGCGACGCCATCCTCAATGCCGACGAGCTCGATGCGCTGCATGCCGCCGAACGCCTGGTCGACATCGACGATGCCGATCTCTCCGGTGGCGTCGCCGTCTCCGTCGACCTGTCGGGTGAGAAAGCGAATGGCTTCGTCGGTTATCGCGCCAAGCGCCACACCGGCGTCGTCGACGTCGACCGCCGCTCCGGCTATGCGGTGGAGGATTTCTGGGAGCCGATCTCGGCCCGCCCCGACGGCAGCCTGATCCTCGATCCCGGCGAGTTCTACATCCTCGCCTCCAAGGAAGCTGTGCAGGTCCCGCCCGACTACGCCGCCGAGATGGTGCCGTTCGATCCCTTGGTCGGTGAATTCCGCGTGCACTATGCCGGATTTTTCGATCCCGGCTTCGGCTATGCCGGTGCCGGCGGCCAAGGCGCGCGCGCCGTGCTGGAGGTGCGCTCGCGCGAAGTGCCGTTCATCCTCGAGCATGGCCAGATCGTCGGCCGCCTCGTCTATGAGAAGATGCTGGCCCGTCCCGATGCGATGTACGGCCAGCGCATCGGCTCCAACTACCAGGCGCAGGGCCTCAAACTATCGAAGCATTTTCGGGTGTAGCCCGATCCTGTAGCCCGGATGGAGCGCAAGCGTAATCCGGGAGTTCTCTCGCTTGTGGCACCAATCCCGGATTACGCTGCGCTCCATCCGGGCTACAAGGTCTTGGCATGACCGATCAATCCGAACTTGACGCAAACATCGTCGAAGACGTCGCTGACGCGCTGATCTATTCGGATCGCTACGGCACAATCACACGCTGGAATCGGGCATCGACCGCCCTGTTCGGCTTCTCCGCCGGGGAAGCGCTGGGGCAGAATCTCGATCTGATCATTCCAGAGCATCTGCGTGCCGCGCACTGGAGGGGTTTTGAGGCTGCGCTTTCCAGCGGCACGATGAAGCTTGCAGGGCGTCCGACGCTGACACGCGCGCTGCACAAGAGCGGACGCAAGCTCTACATCGAGATGACCTTCGCGCTGGTGCGCGATGCCGCTGGAGCGGTGCAGGGATCGGTGGCGATGGCACGCGACGTGACGGAACGCGTCGAGCGCGAGCGCGCTGCCAAGGCCGCGCAAAATTCGTGATGCGGAATTGACGGGCCGCCGTGCAGGGCGGCCTGCATGCGCGTCATGTTGCCTGTCACCGGGTGCAGTGACACACTCGATCGAAACAACGATCGGGAGCGAACATGACCGCCGCATCAGACACAGCGCAGGAAGCCCAATGGAAACGCTGGCGCGCGGTCGCGGATCTCTATCACGCCTACTTCACGGGCCTGATCCTCACCGTAGTCACTCGGCGCGGCACGGCGGATGCCGCTGAATTCGTCTTCCGCGTATTCCGCCGCCAGCAGCAGGAGCGCTTCGTGCCGGGCCTGGAAAAGCTCGGCCTCCGTCATCTGCCGCCGGCGGTGGCTGCTGCGCAATATCACTATCTCTCCAACTGGATCGGCGGCGTGCACGTCGAATACATGTATGAGAGCGACCGCAAAGCCTGGATCCGCTATCCGCCGCCGCGCTGGATCTGGAAGGGTACCGCGATCTGCGGCGTGCCCGGTGAGGTCAGCCGCGCGATGCTGCGTGGCTGGCACGCCAACAACGGCGTCGCGCTCGGCGATCTCCGCTTAGGCTTCGTCTGCACCAAGCAGGGCGTCGATGGCCAGGACGGTCTCGAAGGCTATTACCATCAATACGACCACCCACTCGAGCTCGACCAGCGCCTGGTGTTCGCGCGGCATCTGGAGGCCCCTACGTTCGACGCGAAGACCGCGCCGGCTTTGCCAGTTGCGAGCTGGCCGAAACCGCGGCTGGAAAAAGCCTATCGCAACTATGCGATGGAATATGTCCGCACCGCCGCGCCGGTGATGGTGCAGCTGTTCGGCCCGGAAGATGCCGGCTATCTCCTGCATCTCACCGGCAAGCTGATCGGCATGCAATATTTCGACGAGGTCGCGGCGGCGTTGGCGATGAGCCGTGGCGGTGCGCGCGAATTCGCATCGTTCCTGAACGCGCTGTTCGCCGCGCAGGACGATGTGGCCGAAACGGTGCAATCAGAAGGCGCGTTCGAAACAAGCCAGCAGAGCTGGAAGCTGATGGATGATGTCACCGACTATCACCCCGCCTGCACCAAGGTGCTGGAGGGGTTGTTCGAAGGGCTGGCCGCGGGCTGCGGGCGGCACATCGGCGTGCACATGCGCACCGCCAAGGGCGGCCGCCCGCCTTTGGTCTGGACGATCGAATAGATCACGTTGTTGCTTCGCCTCTCCCCGCCTGCGGGGAGAGGCCGGAATTTGCGAAAGCAAATTCCGGGTGAGGGGGGTCTCCACGAGTCCAACTGTCACTGCCTTTGCCGGAGCAGCCCCTCACCCCAGCCCTCTCCCCGTAAGAACGGGGAGAGGGAGAAGGAAAGCCGCAATTCGCGGGTTGAAATGCGCTGCCGCAGAGCACTCCTGCACCTGACGCAGGAGGAATCTGCCCGCGCCGTGCTAACAAGCCCTGCCGCGCCCTGCGCGCGAATAAATTCATTGGCACACCTAGATATTGCCGCGCCGCAATTGGTGCTTGTGCCCGGGAGAGGACATGTCCGACATCGCCGAAATCCCGGTCGATGCACAGGAGCGCCCGCTGCCGCCGCCTCCGCGGCCGGTCAGGAGCGCGCTGACCGACGGCCCGATCCTGCGCACGCTGCTCGGGCTCGCCTGGCCGAACGTGATCGGATTATCGGCCGGCATGTGCGTGGTGATCGCCGAGACCTCTTATGTCGGCCGGCTCGGTGTCGAGGCGCTGGCCGCGATGGCGCTGGTGTTTCCGACTGTGATCCTGACCATGACGATGTCGGGCGGCGCCATGGGCGGCGCGGTGGCCTCCGCCATCGCGCGCGCTCTCGGCGCCGGAGATCGCGAGCGCGCCGGAACGCTCGCCGTACACGCGATGCTGATCGGCATCAGCTTCGGTCTCGTCTTCATGCTGGGCATGCTGATCTTCGGGCCGCGCCTGCTGGAATTGCTCGGCGGCCGCGGCAATGTGCTGACCCATGCAATCGCCTATACGCAGGTGTTTTTCGGCGGCGCGGTGCTGCCCTGGCTGCTCAACACCATGGCCGGCGTCCTGCGCGGCACCGGCAACATGAAGCTGCCGTCGCTGTTGATCCTCAACTCGGCGGCCTGGCAGGTCGTGCTCGGCGGTACGCTGGGCCTCGGGCTCGGACCGGTGCCGCAGCTCGGCATGCGCGGCGTCGCGGCCGGCGCGTTGATCGCTTATTCCATGAATATCTGCATCATGGGCTGGTACCTGTTCTCGGGCCGCGCCCGCATCGCGCCGAGGCTGCGCGGCTTGCGCATCCAATGGGCGATGTTTTTCGACATCCTGAAGGTCGGCGCCATCGCCTGCTTCTCGCCGCTGCAATCGGTGCTGACGATCTCGATCTTCACCCACATGCTGGCGAAGTTCGGCACCGCGATTCTCGCCGGCTACGGCATCGGCGCGCGGCTGGAATTTTTGCTGACCTCGATCGCGTTCTCGTTCGGCATCGCCTGTGTGCCAATGGTCGGGATGGCGATCGGCGCAGGTCGCATCGCGCGCGCCCGGCGCATCGCCTGGATCGCCAGTGCTGCCGCTTTCGTGGCGGTTGGCGCGCCGGCATGCTTCGTTGCGATGTTCCCCGATCTCTGGGTCAACATCTTCACCGACAGCATCGCCGTGCGCGCAGCGAGCCATCAATATCTGTCGACGGTCGGACCGTTCTACGCCTTCTTCGGCCTTGCAACGACGATGTATTTCTCCTCGCAAGGCGCCGCCAAGGTGATCGGGCCGGTGCTGGCGCAGACCGCGCGATTGATCTACATCGCAGCTCTCGGCTGGTGGCTGTCGACCCACGATGCCACCGCGCAGAGCTTCTTCTGGCTTGCCGCAAGCTCGATGGTCGTGCTCGGCCTGCTGTCGTGCTCCAGCGTGGTGCTGACCCGCTGGGGACCGCGCCAGACGAAACCCGCGATCAGGCCAGCTCTGTCAGGCGCTGCCGACTAAAGCGCGATGAGATTAGGATGAACGCGCTTTAGGTTGTTGTTTGAGCATGATCTTTTCGGAAAACCGCTGCGCACTTTTCCGGATCATGCTTTAGCGATGCCTATGGCGGCGATGGCCGCCACCGCCGCCGGTGTTGGCGAGCCGCATCAATTGCGGGATCATCGCCATCATCTCGCCGCCACCGGCGCCACCGAGCATGCCCATGATGTCGCCGCCGCCCATGCCGCCGAGCCCGGTCGGCATATAGCCGCCTCCACCCATCGGGGTGTAAGCGCCGTAGTTCGGCGCACCGAAGCCGCCGCCCATCATCCCGCCGAGCCCGCCGCCATTCTCCATCATGCGGCTCATCATCGGGCCCATGGTCTGCATCAGCATGGCGAAGCGGCGCTTGCCCATCTTTGCCTTCATCATTTCCAGCATCGGGGCCATCTGGGTCATCGTGTCCTCGCCGCCGGTACCTCCGCCGCCGCCAAAACCTGCGAACTGCGCCTTCGCCGGCGAGCTCGCGATCGACAACAACAGCAGCACGGCGGTCGCCTGGCAGATCACCTTGTCCGCACCTCTCATGGCATGCTCCTCGCGTGCGTGGCTCCGCCGGGAGAGCGGAGCCAACCGGGCGCACGTCGCCATGGATACGGCTGGCGAGGGCGGAGCTCTGTGACAAAACCCACAGAGGATGATCAAGCCGCCGCGGGAGGAAACGCTCTGTGCAAGGCGGTCACGGCTTCGCTGGTCTGTCCCTGAACATAAGGCGCAAGCTCGTTCGGCAGCATGTCGATGATCCAGACCAGCCGGCACCTCGCATCACTCTCGGCAATCACCTGCACCGAGGCGCTGTAGTGCTTCAGCCGCTCGTTGTTGATGGCGTAGACCAGGCGCCGCCGCGCGTCGTCGCAATCGACCAGCACCTCGCGTGCCACCGAGCCATTGGCGAAGGTGACGATGCGCGCATCGCCGTCGAGCGTGCAGGCGGTGACGAAGCCCGGCACCAGCCGCTGATGCAGCGCGCCGAAATCGCGCACCGCGTCCCAGACATCGTGTGCGGAGGCGGGAAGGGGAATGTCATTGTGGATGGAGGCCATGGAGGTGTCCTTGATTCAATAGGTGATCGCCACAAGCGCCGTCATTGCGAGCGCAGCGAAGCAATCCAGAGTCTTTCCGCGGAGACAGTATTGGTAGGGTGGGCAAAGGCGCATAGCGCCGTGCCCACCGTTTGTCGGCATTGTCGCGAGCAGTTGGTGGGCACGCTTTCGCTTTGCCCACCCTACGAACTCTCGTAAGCGGCTAAAGCTCACACGCAAACCGCCTCGACATTGTTGCCATCAGGATCGATCAAGAACGCCGCATAATAGGTCGGGCTGTAATCCTTGCGCGGGCCGGCGCCGCCATTGTCGCGACCGCCGTTCTTCAGGCCTTCGCTGTGGAAGGCCTTGACCGCGTCGTGATCCTTGGCGCGGAACGCGATGTGGACGCCGTCGGCCTTGCGTCCTTTGTTCAGGTGCAGCCACAGCGCCGGCTCGCCCTTCGGGCCGAAGCCGGCATAGCCGTCGCCGCTCGAGCACAGGACATGGCCGAGCGGCGCCAGCACCGCGGTGTAGAAGCGCGTGGCAGCGTCGAGATCGGCAACGCGAAGTCCGATGTGGTCGTACATCTTCGTCTCCATTTGCAAAGCGCGCCGCAACTGGCGCGCGCCGGAGCCGAAGCTAGTCGAGGTGAGGTGAGACGCTCTTGGAAAATCTTGCGCTCGGCGCCCGGCTAGGTCGCCGGCGTCTCCGCCTGCCACCGGATCACCCGCTTTAGGTGATACAGCTGGACCCACATATTGGCTCCGATCACACTAACCGTTGCGACGATCAATGCCGTGAGCTTGTGCGGTTTATGGAGGGCGAGGACGAGCAGGAACGCGGACAGGACCGCCGTGACGCCAAAGCTGGACCAGAGCCCGATGAGGCGTGGTGCAAACCAGGTTGGCTCTCCATCGGGCCCCCATTGCATCGGAATCTTGCGCGAGTTGATCTGGCGGCCGTAATAGAGGGCGCAGCCCGCGATGAAGGCGAGCCCCACGGCAAGCGCGATCAGCGTGGCCGCAATCACGTTACCCGAGGGACTGTCCATTTGCCGGCTCGCCGCATTGACGGGGCGTTGATTCGCCCTTCGGTTGTAGTACAGCGCGATGTGCCGCGGGCGCCAGCGCGTCGCGCCTGTCTGGTCAACAGAGGGTTACCTGCGGTGCCGGGCCTGTCTCAGTTGAGGACGAGGCATTCCCCGAAAATCTTGCGTTCCCCCTTCGAGGCCTGACGGAACTTGGTCGGCGACACGCCCGCGGCGCGGTGGAAGGTGCGGACGAAGTTGGAGAGGTCGCCAAAGCCGACGTCATAGGCGATGTCGGTGACCGCGATGTCTTCATCAGCGAGCAGCCGCGCCGCATGTCGCAAGCGCGAGCGCACCAGATATTGATGCGGGGTGACACCGAGCACGCTCGAGAACAGTCGCAGGAAGTGGAATGGGCTAAGGCCCACCTGCCGCGCGGCCTGCTCCAGGTCGACTTCGGATTGCGAATTGTCGTCGATCCACAGCGCAGCTTCCACCGCGCGCCGTCGGTCGCGCGCGGTTGGCGGTGTCTGCTTGCGCGTCTTGCCCGAGGCGACATCGATAAAGCGGCCGGCCAGGATGTGACCGATTTCGTCGAGGCCAATGTCGCTGTTGCCATCTGCCGCCGTCTGGGCGAGCTCACCGAACACCATCAGCTCGGGCAGCGGGGGCGTCGCACCGATCTGCCAGACCTCGCGACGTCCGCCTAGCGCGTCGACCAGATCCTCACTGAGGAAAAAGCACAGGCAGACGTCGCCGGACACGTGCTCATGCGTGCAGGTGTATTCCTCGCCGGGGGCGCCGACCAGCATCGAGCCGGCCACCAGCTCGAAGAAGCCTGCGCGGCAATGGCAACCAAAGCTGCCCGAACGGACATAGGCGATGGAATGGCCGGTGCGGCATTCGGCAAACGGCGTGTCGTCCGGTCCCGCATCGCAGCGAAACTCGGAGACGGTCATCGAACGTGTCGTCAGCAGCGTGGTCGCGTCCATGCCGCCTATCTAGGTGGGGGCACGCGGCGGGGCAACGGGCAGCAACACCTCGAACAGCGTTTTGCTGGTGACGGGATGGGCGCCCTCCAGCGCGAGCAGCCGCCGCTTGGAGATCACGCCGCCGTAAGGCGAGAGCCGGTCGGTATAGTTGCCGGCCTCCAGCACCCGATGGCAGGGTACGATCAGCATGTAGGGATTTTTCGCGATCGCTTGCGCCACCGAATGCGCGGCACCGGAGGCACCCAGCGCCTTGGCGACCTCGTGATAGGTGCGCGTCTCCCCGCGCGGAATGGTGCAAGCAAATTCGTAGACGCGCCGGTTGAAGCCGGGCACGCCGCCAGCGTCCAGGCTGACATCGGAAAAATCGGGGTCGCTGCCTTGCAGCAGAGCTACGATGCCGTCGATCGCAAGCTCGGCGTTCTCGGACGGCCGTTGCTCGCGCGCCTCGGGATGGAGCGCAAAAATCCGGCGGCGGGTGTCGATCTCCCGCGCCTCAGGCAATTGCACGGCGACCACGCCGGTGCTGCTCCAAATGATGCCACAGCGCCCTATGGCCGTGTCGAATATCGCGTAAGCACGCCCCACCATGCACACGCCCCACTCAGTGCACGTTTCTCCCCAGACCGGCGATCATAACACCGCCACAATCCGGCGCACCTGGAATCTTGCCAAAACGTTAAGAAGCGTCAGGCCGGCCGCGCCAAAGCGCTTGGCGCGCGGCGCCGTCTCGGCTAATCAGGATGGGCGCGGCTTGCGCATCCGCGGGCGTAGTTCAATGGTAGAACGGCAGCTTCCCAAGCTGCATACGAGGGTTCGATTCCCTTCGCCCGCTCCAACTTTTCCAGTTCCGGCGAATCTCGGCCGCTGCACGGCTAGTTCGACAGGCTCCGCAAAAACTCCACGAGCGCCGCGTTCACCTCCACCGGCCGCTCCTGCTGCGTCCAGTGTCCACAGCCCGGCAGCATCTTGATCTCGCGGAGCTGCGGCACCCATTGTCGCATGTTGGCGAGATGCTCGGCGGCGCCGGGGAAGGCAAGGACCATGTCATGGTCGCCGGCGATGAAGAGCGAGGGCACGACCACCTTCACGCCCTCGAAGGCGCCCATCAGCTCCCAATTGCGATCGATGTTGCGGTAGTAGTTGAGCGGGCCGCGAAAACCGCTGTGGGCAAATTCGGCGCCATAATGGTCGAGGTCGGCGACGCTCAGCCATGAGGGTAGCGGCACCTGCACCTTCGGCAACATGCCGTCCTTGCGCGAGACCATTCCGACGCCGACGGTCCTGCCGGCGCGCTCGGCATTGGCGCGGATCGCCGCCGCCCCTTCGCCGGAACCGCCAAACAGCATGGCGCCGAGCGTTGCGCGCGGATTCCGTTCGAACTCCGCTTCGGCGACACCCGGGTCCTGAAAGTACAGCTGATAGAACTGCGCATCCGCCGTCTGCGGCATGACGCTGGTCGGCCGCACGGGACTGCGCGGGCGATAGGGTACGCTGAGGATGGCGGCGGCACGGAAGCGATCGGGACGCAGGCGCGCCGTGTGCCAGGCAATTGTCGCGCCCCAGTCATGCCCGACGATAACGGCGTCTTTGGCCTCGAACGCGTCGAGCACGCCGACGAGATCGCCGACCATATGGAAGATCGTATACTGGTCGATTGCTTCGGGCCGGTCGCTCTTGCCGTAGCCGCGCATGTCGGGCGCGACAGCGTGGTAACCGGCCGCTGCCAGCGCCTCGAGCTGGTGACGCCAGGAGTACCAGCCTTCCGGAAAGCCGTGGCAGAGCAGCACCATTGGCCCCTCGCCCTGCTCGGCGATGTTGAGGCTGATGCCGTTGGCCTTGATCGTCCGCTGCGTCGGCTCGCCCATGTCGTCGCCTCCCTGACATGATTGTTGGGAGCATCCTAATCGGGCCTCCAGGCTGCGCAAATATTCTAATATATTGGACCGTCGCTCCCGGCATTCGCCTCTCGCCCGGCTTAGGCTCTTGCCCAGGCGACATGCGGTCCTTGCCGGGCAACGCTTGGATGAAGGCCGGGGCTGAAAAAATGGACCAGCAGAAACTCGATCGCGCTATCGGTCGTCGCCTGAAGACGCTGAGGACGCAGGCCGGCATGACGTTGAACGAACTTGCGGCGCGCTCCGGCGTCAGCCGAGCCATGATCGGGCGGGTGGAGCGGGCGCAGAGCAGTGCGACGGCGGCGCTGCTCGGAAAACTCTGCGCGGCGCTCGACGTGTCGCTGAGCGATGTCGTCGCGCTGGCCGAGAAGCCGCCGGAGCGGCTGGTGCGGCTTGCCGACCAGCCGCATTGGCGCGATCCCGACAGCGGCTATCGGCGGCGTCATGCCTCGCCGCCGGATGCGGCAAGCGGCATCGAGATCATCGTCGTCGACCTGCCGGCCGGTGCCCGTGTTTCCTACAGTCCCTGGGGCCGCAACGCCTTCACCCAGCAACTGCTGATGCTGGAGGGCGCGATCGCGGTGCATATCGACGCCAAGGCGGTGCGGCTGCGCGAGGGCGACTGTCTGGATTTCGACGTGATGCGCGCTGTGATGTTCGAGAACGAGACCCGACAGGATGCGCGCTACGTCATCATCACGCGGCGCGGCGCCTCTTACGGGAAGATATGATGGCACTGACGCGATCCGAGACCCCTCAGGTGAGGCCTTGACGATGCAGATCCGCACCGGCGACACCTTTGATCCGCGCGTCATCGCGCTGCTCGATCATCACGTCAAGGCGGCGCGGGCGCAGACTGCGCCTGGCAGCGCCCATGCGCTCGATCTCGCGGGGCTTCGCGCGCCGGATATCGCGTTCTGGACCGGCTGGGACGGCGAGACGCTGGTCGCCACCGGCGCGCTGAAGATGCTTTCGGCTGACCACGGCGAGGTGAAGTCGATGCACACGCTGCAGACCACGCGCCGGCGCGGCTTCGGCGGCCAGATGCTCCGCCACATCATCGCGGAAGCCCGCATGCGCGGCATGACGCGGCTCAGCCTGGAGACCGGCTCCTGGGATTATTTCAAGCCCGCGCACGCCCTCTACCAGGCTCACGGCTTCGTCGCCTGCGGCCCGTTCGGGTTCTATGTCGAGGACCCCAACAGCCTGTTCCTGACGCTCGACCTGACCACCGGCTGAGCCTGCGACCGACGGGAGGCGCATCCAGCCTCAACCTGTTCGCATTGTTCGTGGGAGCTGTGGCGGGGAGGAAAACGACCCGCATCCCTCAAAATGAGTTGCGCACCTCAAAACACCTCTGCTAGCCTTCAGCCATGGCCGAGACGCTCACCCCGACTGCGCTGACGCTGAAGGACATCGCCCGCGAGGCGGGCGTCAGCTTGGCGACGGTCGATCGCGTCCTGCACAACCGTCCGGGCGTCCGGCCGGACACAGTCCGGCGCGTCAAGGCGGCGATCGAGCGCAATTCGTTCCAACCGCACGTCGCCGCCGCCGAGCTCGCCCGCAGCCGCGTCCGGCGCTTCGCCTTCGTGATGCCGTCGGGGCCGAATCCGTTCATGCAGCAGATCGAAGCCTATCTCGGTGAAATGTCGGCCTGGCTGTCGGCCCGCCGCCTCAGCGTCGAGATGATCGCAACCGACGTGTTCGACCCCTCCGCGCTCGCGGCCTCGCTGGAGTCGCTCTCGGGCGATTACGACGGCATCGCCGTGGTGGCGCTGGACCATCCCGGCGTCCGCGCCGCCATCAACGATCTCGTCGATGCCGGCACCAAGGTGGTGACGCTGGTCTCGGACGTGCCGTCCTCGGGCCGCCACCACTATGTCGGCATCGACAACATCGCTGCGGGTCGCACCGCCGGTGCGCTGGTCGGGCGGCTGGTCGGCCAGAGGTCCGGCAAGGTCGCGATCGTCGCGGGTTCGCAGGGCCTGCGCGACCACGCCGAGCGCATCTTCGGCTTCAACCAGGTGATGGCGACGGAATTCCCCGATCTCAGCGTGCTGCCGGTGCTGGAAGGGCGCGACGAGGACGAGCGTTCGGAGCAACTGCTGGCGCGGCTGTTCGGCAGGCATGCCGACATTGTCGGCCTTTATAACGTCGGCGCCGGCACGCAAGGCGTGGCCAAGGCTTTGACCGACGCCGGCCGCGACAAGCAGGTGGTGTTCGTCGGGCACGACGTCACCGCGTTGACACGGCGGCTGCTGTTGCAGGGCGTGATGGATGCGGCGATCTCGCAGAACCCCGGCCACGAAGCGCGTGCTGCCGTGCGCGTTCTGCTCGCGCTCGCCCGCGGCGAGCCGATCTTGCGCGAACAGGAGAAGATCAGGATCGACATCGTGATGCGGGACAATCTGCCCTAGCGGCAGCTCGATTTCGAAACGGCCCTCAGCGGTGAACGCGACGTCAAGATCGCGCACCGCGCCAGGCACAAGGGAGGATGGCGTGTATCTCGGCGTGGACATCGGAACGTCCGGTGTGAAAGCGGTGCTCGTGAGCGAGGACGGCGCGATTGTCGCGACGGCAGCGCACGAGCTTACGCTGTCGCATCCCGCGCCGCTGTGGTCCGAGCAGGACCCGGACGCCTGGGCCGATGCGGCGATCGGCGCGGTCGACGATCTCGCCGCTCGCCATCCGCGCGAAGTCGCCGCGGTCCGTGGCATCGGGCTATCAGGCCAGATGCACGGCGCAACCCTGCTTGGCGAGGATGGCCGGCCGCTGCGTTCCGCGATTCTCTGGAACGATGGCCGCTCGCAGGCCGAATGCGCAGCGCTGGAGCGGCGCTGTCCGTCGCTGCACGCGATCGCCGGCAATCTCGCCATGCCCGGCTTCACCGCGCCGAAGCTGCTCTGGGTCGCGCGGCATGAGCCAAAAATCTTCGACCGCGTGGCAAAGGTGCTGCTGCCCAAGGCCTATGTTCGCTATCGCCTCACCGGCGAAATGGTCGAGGATATGTCGGACGCTGCTGGCACGCTGTGGCTCGATGTTGGTCTGCGCCGCTGGTCGGCCCTGTTGCTGCATGCCACCGGGCTCGATCTGCATCACATGCCGCGCCTCGTCGAGGGCAGCGAAGTGAGCGCGGTGCTCGCGCCGGAATGGGCGCAGCGCTGGGGCATGACAGGGAATGTCGTGGTTGCCGGCGGCGCCGGCGACAATGCGGCGAGCGCGATCGGGCTTGGCGCGATCGCGCCAGGCGATGCCTTCCTGTCGCTGGGCACATCGGGCGTGGTCTTCTGCGTGACCGACCGGTTCGCGCCGGCGCCCGCCTCGGCCGTGCATGCCTTCTGCCACGCGCTGCCGGGCCTCTGGCACCAGATGGGGGTGATGCTGTCGGCAGCGGCCTCGCTCGCCTGGCTGTCAGGCGTGATGGAGACGCCGGCAGCAGCGCTCTTGGCGCCGCTCGGCGAGCGCGTCGACGCACCGAGCCCCGTCTCCTTTCTGCCGTACCTGGATGGCGAGCGCACCCCGCACAACGATGCCGCCGCCAGCGGCGCATTCGTCGGCTTGCGCGGCGCGACCGCGCGGGCGCAGATCGTGCAGGCCGTGCTCGAAGGCGTCGCCTTTGCCGCGCGCGACAATCTGGCGGCGCTGAGCGCAGCGAGCGGGCCGCTTGCCGAGCTCGATCTCGTCGGCGGCGGCTCGCGCTCGCCGCTGTGGGCGCAGATCTGCGCCGACGCGCTCGGCATTCCCGTTCATCGCATCGAGGAAGGCGAAGTGGGCGCCGCGCTCGGCGCTGCGCGGCTCGGCCGCATCGCCGCGACCGGCGAAGACCCTGCGGAGGTCTGCAAACCCCCGCGGCGGCTCGCGAGCTTCACACCCCGCCCGTCCGTCACGGCGGCCTATGACGAGGCCTATCTGCGGTGGCGCGCGCTTTATCCCGCATTGAAGGAGTCATCTTAAGTGAACGCGTCAGCCAAATTCTTCGAGGCCAGCACGCCTGTCGCCTTTGCCGGCAAAGATGCGGAAAGCACGCTCGCCTTCCGCTGGTACGACAAGGACCGCCTCGTGCATGGCCGCCGGCTGGAAGACCATTTGCGCTTTGCGGTCTGCTATTGGCATTCGTTCTGCTGGCCGGGCGGCGATCCCTTCGGCGGTGAGACTTTCCTGCGACCCTGGCACCACGGCACCGATGCGATGGCGCTGGCGCGGGCCAAGGCCGATATCGCCTTCGAGCTGTTTCGCCTGCTTGACGTGCCGTTCTTCACCTTCCACGACGTCGATGCGGCGCCGGAAGGTGCTTCGCTCGCCGAGTCCGTCGCCAATCTCAACGCGATCGCCGATCTGTTCGAAGCCAAGATGGCTTCCGCGAAGGTCCGCCTGCTCTGGGGCACCGCCAATCTGTTCACGCATCGTCGCTACATGGCGGGCGCCGCGACCAATCCGGACCCCGAGATCTTCACCTATGCCGCCGGCCAGGTCCGCGCTGCGCTGGAGGTGACGCACCGGCTCGGCGGCCAGAACTACGTATTGTGGGGCGGGCGCGAGGGCTACGAGACGCTGCTCAACACCGATCTCAAGCGCGAGCTCGACCAGCTCGGCCGCTTCGTCTCGCTGGTCGTCGAGCACAAGCACAGAATAGGCTTCAAGGGCCCGATCCTGATCGAGCCGAAGCCGAAAGAGCCGACCAAGCATCAATACGATTTCGACGTCGCCACCTGTTACGGCTTCCTCGAGCGCTACGATCTCCTGAAGGACGTCAAGCTCAACATCGAGCAGAACCACGCCATCCTCGCCGGCCACTCCTTCCATCACGAGGTCGCGCTCGCCGAGGCGCTCGGCGTGTTCGGCTCGCTCGACATCAACCGCGGCGACGATCTGCTCGGCTGGGACACCGACCAATTCGCGATGAACGTGCCGGAGCTCGCCTTGGTGTTCCACGAGATCCTGAACCGCGGCGGCTTCACCACGGGCGGGCTCAATTTCGATGCCAAGATCAGGCGTCAGTCGATCGATCCTGACGATCTGATCCATGCCCATGTCGGCTCGATGGATGCCTGCGCGCGCGCCTTCCTCGCCGCCGCCGACATGCTCGATGCCGGCGCGCTCACCACGCCGCTTGCGAAGCGTTACGAGGGATGGGCCGGCCCCGAGGGCCGGGCCATTCTCGGCGGCCAGCGTTCGCTGGCCGATCTCGCCGACCGTGCGCTCGGCCCCGGCTTCGACCCGCAGCCGCGCTCGGGGCGGCAGGAATATCTGGAATCCCTGATCAACCGCTACGTCTGAGGAAGTCCGCTGATGGCAAATGCTGACGCGACCCCGGTCCTGGAGCTGACCGGCATCGGCAAGGAGTTCGGCGCGATCCGCGCGCTGCACGACGTCGACATGCAGGTCTTCCCGGGCGAAGTCGTCGGCCTGATGGGTGACAACGGCGCCGGCAAGTCGACGCTGGTCAAGATCATCGCCGGCAATTTCCGCCCCACGCACGGCGAGATCCGCTTTGCCGGCAGCGCGGTCCATTTCAACCGGCCGGTCGATGCCCGCGCCGTCGGCATCGAGGTCGTCTACCAGGACCTTGCGCTATCAGACAATCTGACCGCGGCCGCCAACGTCTTCCTCGGCCGCGAGCTGAAGCGCAAATTCGGACCCATTGCCTTGCTGGACCACAAGGCGATGGCGGCGCGTGCGCTGGAGCTGTTCGGCGAGTTGCGTTCGGAGACCCGCCCTGATGACCTCGTCAAGCAGATGTCGGGCGGCCAGCGCCAGGCCGTCGCGATCGCGCGGACGCGGCTCTCCAACGCGCGGCTGGTCATGATGGACGAGCCGACGGCCGCGATCTCGGTGCGTCAGGTCGAGCAGGTGCTCGGCCTGATCCACCGGCTGAAGGAGCAGGGCGTCGCCGTGATGCTGATCTCGCACCGCATGCCCGACGTGTTCGCGGTGTGCGACCGCGTGGTCGTCATGCGCCGTGGCGAGAAGCGGGCCGACAAGCCGATCCACCAGACCTCCCCCGAGGAGGTCACCGCCCTCATCACCGGCGCGAAGGAGGCGGCGTGATGGCCATGCCCATGGAATCTCCGATCAGCTTCACCAATATCGGCCGGATCAGATGGTGGCAGCGCGGTCTCTTCGCCTCCCAGACCGGCTATGTCCTGCTCGCGCTGGCCGTGCTGCTGGTGATCATGCACTTCGCCAGCCCGTACTTCTTCACCGAAGGCAACATGCAGAACGTGGCGAAGAACTTCTCCTTCATCGCCATTGCGACGCTCGGCGTGACCTTCGTGATCATCACCGGTGGAATCGACCTGTCGGTCGGCTCGATGATGTGCTTCTCCGCCATGATCACCTCGATGGTGATGACCGAGCTATCGGCGCCCGGATCTCCGGTGGGCTCGATGTTCGTGCACTTGGCCGCCGACGGCAAGACCGTGCTCGCCAACGTGCCGGGCCTGATCCTGCTGGTCTCGATCCTCGCCGGCCTCGGCGTCGCGCTGGTCGCCGGCCTCGTCAACGGCTTCTGCATCGCCGTGCTTGGCCTGTCGCCCTTCGTCACCACGCTCGGCATGCTCTCGATCGTGCGTGGCCTCGGCTATGTCGTCTCCAACGGCCGCGGCAGTTTCCCGGGCGGACCGGACGCCGATTATTTCTACGCAGCTACCTCCGGCGACGTGCTCGGCGTGCCCGTGCCTTTCATCTATCTCGTGGTTCTCGCGCTGGCGATGGCCGTGGTGCTGCACCACACCTCGTTCGGCCGCCACGTCTTCGCGCTCGGCGGCAACGAGAAGGCGGCCGAGCTCACCGGCATTCCGGTGGTGCGGGTGAAGATCGAGGTCTATGTGATCTGCGCGCTCGCGGCGGGCCTGCAGGGCATCATCATCTCCGGCTGGCTCGGATCGGCGCCCGCCAACATGGCGACATCCTACGAGCTCAACGTGATCGCGGCGGCCGTCATTGGCGGCGCCAACCTCGCCGGCGGTATCGGCGGTCCGTTGGGGGCCATCGTCGGCTGCGTGCTGCTGGAGGTGATCCGCAACGGCCTCGTGCTGGCCCAGGTCAGCTCCTACTGGCAGCAGACGCTGGTGGGCGTGATCATCATCCTGGCCGTGCTGGTCGACCGGATCCGTTCGCGGATGAGCTGAGGTGACGTCGTTTCGGGAGGGCAACGAACATGCCGCCTATCCGCTTCCCGGACGCTTCTTTGAGAGGATAGGCGCAAGAGAAGGGTGGAGGAGACAATGAGGAAACTTCTTCTTGCCGGCATCGCCGTCGCAATAATGGCAACGCCGGCGTTCGCTGCGAACTACCGCTTCGTCATCGTGCCGAAGGCGATGAACAATCCGTTCTTCGACTTCGCGCGCGACGGCTGCTTGAAGCGCGCCAAGGAGCTCGGCAATATCGAGTGCATCTACAAGGGTCCGGTCGAGCATGAGCCGGCGACGCAGGCCCAGATCATCCAGGACTTCGTCACGCAGAAGGTTGACGGTCTCGCCATCTCGGTCGCCGACGTCGCGGCCATGACCAAGTCGATCGAGGCGGCGACCGCAGCCGGCATCCCCGTCATCACCTTCGATGCCGATGCGCCGGGCTCCAAGCGCATCGCCTATATCGGCACCAACAACAAGGAGTTCGGCTTGGCCCTCGGCAAGCAATTGCTGAAGATGCGGCCCGACGGCGGCAAATACGCGATGGTCTCGGGCGGTCCCGGCGCCAAGAACCTCGCCGAGCGCGTCGACGGCGTGCGCGAGGCGCTGGAGGGCTCGAAATGGACCGAAGTCGCGGGCTCGCCGACCTTCTGCAACGACGATCCCGCGCTGGCGGTCCAGCAGATGACGGATATGCGCACCGCAACGCCGGACCTTGCCGCCATTGTTCCGGTCGGCGGCTGGCCGATGTTCGCGCCCGAAGGCTTCAAGGCGTTCGCCTCCAGGAACAAGAAGGACATCGATTCAGGCAAGTTCACACTGGTCGTCGCCGATACGCTCAAGATGCAGCTCGAGCTGCTGCGCGACGGCTATGCCAATGCGCTGGTCGGTCAGCGCCCGTTCGAGATGGGCGAGAAGGCGATGGACACGCTGCTCGCCATCAAGAAGGGCGAGAAGGTGCCGGAGATCGTCTACACCGGCCTCGATCTCGTGACCAAGGACAACGTTGCGCAGATGTTGAAGTAGGAGCGCGCCGCCAGCCCCGCGCTTCTGCCTGCCTCCCCCGCTTGCGGTTTCCGCGAGCGGGGGAGATGATTTGGACCGTTGGAAGGAAGACTCCTGGAAGGCAACGGGAATGAAACGGTCGCGCCTCGGCTCTCTCGACGTCACCTCAATCGGCCTCGGTTCCGCCCCGCTCGGCGGATTGTTCACCCCCGTCAGCGATGCCGATGCACAAGCGACGATCGCACGTGCCTGGTCGCTCGGCGTGCGCTTCTTCGATACCGCGCCGCTTTACGGCTTTGGCTTGGCCGAGCGGCGGCTCGGTGCGTTCCTGCGGCAGCAGTCGCGCGAATCCTATGCGATCTCGACCAAGGTCGGGCGTCTTTTGCGCGCGCCGGAGGGCTCTGCCGCCGAGGACGAGCACTACAAAGGCACGCCGCGCGAGCGGCCGGTGTTCGATTTCAGCCATGACGGCGTGATGCGCTCGGTGGAGGAAAGCCTCGCCAGGCTCGGGCTCGATCGTGTCGACGTCCTGCTCGTGCATGATCCCGACGATCATTATGACGATGCCGTCGCCGGTGCCTTCCGCGCGCTGCAGCGCCTGCGCGAGGACGGCACGGTCAAGGCGATCGGCGCCGGCATGAACCAGTCGGAGATGCCCCTCCGCTTTGCCGACGCCGTGCCGGTCGACTGCTTTCTGCTCGCCGGCCGGTACACGCTGCTCGATCAGGGCGCGCTGGATGCGCTGTTTCCGGCCTGCCAGGCCAGGAACATCGGCATCCTGCTCGGCGGCATCTACAACAGCGGCATCCTGGCCAATCCGCACACGAGCGCGAAGTTCAATTATCAGGACGCCGATTCGGCGGTCGTCGCGCGCGCACTCGAACTCGACGCGCTCTGCCGCAAGCACGGCACCGAGCTGAAGGCCGCTGCACTGCAGTTCTGCATGGCCCATCCGGCCGTGACGGTCGCCGTGATGGGCGCACGCAATGCCGCCGAGGTGGCCGACAACATCGCGATGTCGGAGGCGGCGGTGCCGCAGGCCTTCTGGCAGGAGCTGCGCGCGAGAAACCTCATCGATGCGCGGGCGCCGCTGCCGGGCGGAGCGTGAGCCATGATCATCGACGGTCACCAGCATTTCTGGGATCCGGCGCGCGCCGACTATCCCTGGATGGAGGCGGACGAGCTCACGCCGATCCGCCGTGCCTTCGGTCCCGGCGATCTCGCACCATTGCTGAAAGCAAACGGCATCGACGCCAGCATCCTGGTGCAATGCCGCTCCGCGCTGGAGGAGACCGAGGAATTCTTGCGCATCGCGGATGCGACGCCCTCTGTCATCGGTGTCGTCGGTTGGGCTGATCTGACGGACGGGGCACTTGACGAGACGCTTCATCGCCTTCGAGCCTCCCCCGGTGGCGACAAGCTGGTCGGCATCCGCCACCAGGTGCACGACGAGTCCGATCCGGATTGGTTGCTGCGCGAGGACGTCCAGCGCGGACTCACGGCGGTGTTCGCCCGCGACCTCGCCTACGATCTCCTCGTCCGCACCCGCGAGCTGCCCTCGGCCATTGCAACCGCGCAGGCCTTCCCGCAAGCACGCTTCGTGCTCGATCACGCCGCCAAGCCGCCGATCGCCGACGGTGGAAGCGACGAATGGGCCGATCGCATCAAAGCGCTCGCCGCCTGCGGCAATGTCTGGTGCAAGATTTCAGGGTTAGCGACGGAAGCGGTCTGGAGCGATTGGGATGCGGAGCGGCTGTTTCCGTTCGTTCAACATGTCGCGACATGCTTTGGCGAGGATCGGTTGATCTTCGGCTCGGACTGGCCGGTGTGTCTGCTTGCGGGCAGCTACGGCGAGATCAAGGATGCGCTGGAAGCGTGCTTGATGAAGCTTGGTCCGCAGGTGAGGGAGAAGGCGTTTGGTGTGAACGCGATGGCTGCGTATCGGTTGGCGGTTGCCAGTTAGAGCGAAGCACCGGACTATTTCTTACCCTCCCCTGGAGGGGGAGGGTCGAGCGCGCGCAGCGCGAGCGGGGTGGGGTGATCTTTCCACTCGGGCACCGCTGCCGTGGAGAGACTGTCACCCCACCCCGTCTCACATTTTCGCTGCGCTCAATGTGAGCCGATCCTCCCCCTCCAGGGGAGGGTAAGAGACCTCACGCCCCCGCGGGCACCTGATCCAAGAATCCCGTCACGCTTCTGATCCGGCCGTCCTTCAGCATCGCGAAATCCGTGCCCTTGATCGGGCTGTCGACACCATCAGGGCCGAGTCCCCACGAGAAGCGCACATGGTCGCCGTAGCCGTTGGGCTCGCCGATCAGCTTGAATTTGAAATCGGGAAAGCGCTGCTGCACGCCGGCGATCAGCGCGTCGATGCCGTCCTGGCCATCGCCCTTCATCAGGGGATCGACATAGTTCGCATCCGCGGTCCAGTTCTCGCGGAGCAGCTCGCGGCGGCGGCCGGCGGCGCGTTCGTTCCAGAGCTCGATGTAGCGGCGGGCGATGGTGACGGGGTCGGTCATGGTGCTCTCCTTCGGTGGCGCCGTGTTGTCCGGCTGACCTGACTATCGAAGGAATGCGCGCGCCGATCGATTACCTCGGAGGTCATGCGCATGATCCGGAAAAGTGTGGAGCGGTTTTCCGATCAGACCATGCGCAAAAAACTGAGGCGCGATGATGTTTCATCGCGCCTCAGGCGCACGCATAATCTCATGCGGGCGTCACTTCGCCGCGGTCACCATGATCTCGACGGTATATTGCGGCGCCGCCAGCTTGGCTTCGACGGTGGCGCGGGCCGGCGTATTGCCGGGCGAGACCCAGGCGTCCCACACCGCATTCATCTCGCCGAACGTCTTCATGTCGGTGATGTAGATCGTGGCCGAGAGCAGCTTCGATTTGTCGGTGCCGGCCTTGGCGAGGTGACCGTCGATGGTTGCCAGGATGTCCTGGGTCTGTTTCGTCACGCTTTCGCCGGCGGCCTTGTTCGCGACGACGCCGGCGAGATAGACGGTGTTGCCGTGCACGACGACCTGGCTCATGCGCGGGCCGGTTTCAAAACGCTGAATGCTCATTTGGGGTCTCCTGGTGGAAGGGCGGCCCTGTCTAGCCCAGCGACCCGCGCTCTGCCACCCCAGGCACGCATGCGTTGCCAGGCACGCATGCGTTGCTAGGCACGCATGCGTTGCCTGCGCGCGATGCGCCGCTCAGCGAAATTGGCTGAAGAAAGCCCAGATCGTCTCGGCGCCGTCGATGTCGCTGTTCTGCGGGCCGAGCAGTTTGGTCGCGACTCTCGGGAAACGCGCGTCCGGTGCAAATCCGGGCATACGGTGGCCGCCATGGTTGATGCGATAGAGCACGACGTCGTGCCCGGTCGGACAGCGCGAACTGATCCGCGTCACGGTGGACTGGTCTGCGGGCGCCCTGTCGGGCATATCGGTCACCCCGGCGTCATCGGTCTCACAGCCATTGAGGCTGCGCCAGAATGCCAGCGTCTCGTCCGTCGACCAGAACCCGTCTGCGGCATAATAGCTCGATCCACGACCACCCTCGTAGGGCACCAGCGGATCGGCGGTGCCGTTCATGAGCAGCATCGGCAACGGCCGCGACGGATGGCAGGTCACGGCGGCCTCTTCAGTGAGATTCATGACCACGCTCGCGCCGGCCGCAAACAAATCGGCGCGGGCGCAAACCAGCGTCATCACCATGGCGCCGCCATTGGAGATGCCGGTGACATAAACGCGCTTCGCATCGGCCGTGCCGTCGGCCACCAGCTTCTCGACCAGCTTTGCGATGAACGCGACGTCATCGGTGCCATCGGGTGGGCCGCGGAGCGCGGGTCCCGCCTTGGTCCTCGCATCGGCCCAGGCATGGTTGAGCCCGTCCGGAAAGACGACCGCAAGCCCCTCGCGCTTGGCAAGCTGCGGCCACGCCGTCCGCGCGACCATGTCGGCACCGCGCTGGGTCTTGCCATGCAGCACGATGACGAGCGGTGCCGGCTTTTTCCCCGGCAGCTGCGCGGTGTAGGAACGCTTCACGCCGTTGACGTCGATCGTTTCGGCCGATGCAGGAGAGAAGCAGCAGATCATCGCCAGCCAGAACGAGGCAACGTGCAAGGCGGGTCGTATCATCCAGGCCATGATCGGTACCATCGATAGCGTTTAGCCGCTTCGACGAACGTAACCAAGTTCAAGATATCGGCGCGACCTTCAACCGCATGTACAAACCGCGTGATTGCACAAATATCTTGCAGCAATCGCGAATTGAGCTGCGTCAACGAGCGGAAGTGAGATAGACTGCAATTAATAGATGAGATTTAATTTTCACGACAGGAGGCTGAATTGCGCCACCTGGAAAACTACCTCGACCCTTCAGAGATACTTCGTCTTTTTGAAGAAAAATTTGGGACTGGCGTCTGGCGCTGCGATGCCGAAGGCCGGATGCAGTGGTCGCGTGGCTTCTACGGCCTGCTGGGCCTCGATCCCCAAGCCGTCGCGCCCAGCTATGCGGAAATTGAGAGACGAATTCATCCGGAGGATCGCCGTCCGCAGCGCGATCCACGCGAATTGGCCTTCGACCGGTCTTTGCTCGACGGCGAGTTTCGCATCATCCGGCCGAATCGTGCACTGCGCTGGATCCGTATCCAGTCCGAGACTTTTTTGAACTCCGCCGGCGAGCCGGAATGCGTGGTCGGCGTCGCCATCGACATCACCGAACAACGCAGCTCGCTGCAGCCTCTCAAGACAGATGCAGGTCGCTACGCGGCGATGATGCAGGTCGCCGGCGGATTGCTGTGGGTCGGCAGTCAGGACGGCCGGATTACTGCGCTCTTGAATGCGGAGAACAAGCCGGACGCGCACCGGTTCTTCGGCAAAGGCTGGCTCGATCTGCTTCCCGAAGAGGAGCGCGAAACGGCCTTGCGGATCTGGGCGGCCGCCGTCGAAACGGGACAGCCCTATGATGTCGAGCATCAGCTGCGCCAGTCCGATGGCTCCTACCGCTGGTACCATTGCAGGGCTGTGCCGGTCCCGGACGCGGATGGCGGTATTCGGGAATGGTTGGGAATCTCCACGGACGTGAACCAGCAGCGACCCTCGATCCAACAGGCCGCGCCGTCGAGATTGACGGGGACGCAATTGCGCGCGGCCCGCGGCATGCTGAACTGGTCGGTGAAACAGCTCGCCGCGCGAACCGGGATTTCTGCTGCCGTGATTCGCCGGCTTGAGGAGCAGAACGGTCTCCTGCGCCTGCCCGACGAGACATTGACGACTCTTTGCGCCACGCTCTCGTCTGCGGGCATCGAGCTTATCTTCGGAGCCGGGAAACCTGGCGTGAGGCCAAGATGATCGTCAAGCAGCCAATCGCGGCAGCCATCTTTTTTGCGCAGATCGAGTGAGATCGGGTCCGCTTCGCACCAGTTTTGATGTTGGCGCAGCGCTCTGTCGATTGAGAGACAACAAGATCCTGGCAAGGCCTCGCACTTTAATTCCGGCTGCAGAAGCAGCGCTCAATTTTTGCGCGTTGAGAGACCTCGCGAACAAATTTTTCTTAATGTCGCAATAAGCAATTTTGGTCACCTTGGTCACACACGTCAAAGTCAGAGTCGGAGGGGCGTAAAACTGACGGTAGTAGCGGGGTAACGGGGCGCTGCATCATCGTCCGGATTGTTCTAGCGGCACGCGCTTCGACCGATCCGGGATCATTGCCAGCCGGGTGCGCCAATGCTGTCGCGATCGGAATGGTGGGGTATCGCCCGATCTGGTCATGTCAAACGGTCATATCCGTCTGCGGCAACGTCCGCGCGGGGATTTTCATGCGATGTCTTAGGCCATAGCGGCCATAGCTGCGGAGTATTTGCCAATGTCTTCTTATTTCAAATTTCGTATCGGTGGCCGGTTGATTGCCGGATTTGCTGCAGTCTGCGCCATCATCGCCCTTTCCGCCGGCTACACCATGTTCGAGGTCGGGCGCATTTCAACGACGGTCAATCGCATGACGAACCTGCGCACGCCGGTCGCGCTGGCGAGCACCGAGCTGATCGGCAATCTCTATTCCACGCTCGCGACCCTGCGCGGCTATTTGCTGAGCGGGAATCCGCAAGGCAAGCTCGATCGCATGTCAATGTGGAAGGAGATGGATAGGACTGTAGCTGCGTTCGAAGAGCAGGCGGCGCAATTCACCAATCCCGAGAACAGGCAAAAATGGGAGCAAGCCAGGCTGCTGCTCGCCGAGTTTCGTGCGGCGCAGGACAAGGCCGAAGCGATCGCTTTCACCCCTGACGCCTATCCGGCGACCAAGCTCATGGTCGGCGAGGCCGGCCCGCGCGCAGACGTGATATTCTCCGAGATCACGAAGATGATCGATCAGGAGGAAGCACAGGAAGCTACGCCAGAACGGAAGAAGTTGCTCAAGGCGATGGCCGACACGCGGGGCAATTTTGCCGCTGCCACGGCCCTGCTCCGGATGTACCTGCTCTCGGGCGAAAAGACCGACAAGGAAAAATTCGCAAGGCCGTGGGAGGCCTTTGAGAAAGGCTATGCGGGAGTCAATGCGCGAAAGGACCTGCTCACTGCTTCGCAACAGGCATCCTTCGACAAGATCGCAAAGGCGAAAAGCGAGTTCGCGCCCCTCTATGAGAGGATCTTCGCGCTTCGCGAGTCCCCGGACTGGAACGCGCCGGTTTATCTGCTGGTGACCGAAGCCGCGCCACGCGCCGCAAGGATTCTCGACCTGCTCGACGGGCCCAAGGGCGTCGACGGCACCCGCTCGGGAGGCATCAAGTCCAATCAGAAGCGGATGCTCGTCGAGGAGACGCGCGTTGTGCAGGACAGCATCTCGCTGCTGAAGCTGATCCTGTGGACTCTGTTGGCCGCGGGAGTCGGCCTCGGCGGGACAATCGCATTGTTCACGTCCCGCTCGATCGCCGCCCCGATCCGGGGAATGACCTTTGCTATGGGCAAGCTCGCCGGCGGCGACACCTCCACGAACGTTCCCTGCGTGGGCCGCACCGACGAGGTCGGCGAGATGGCCAATGCGGTCCAGGTGTTCAAAGACAACATGATCGAGGCCGATCGTCTGCGCGCCGAGCAGGCACAGACGGAGGCTCGCGCGGCCGCTCAACGCAAAGCCGACATGCACAGGCTCGCGGGTCAGTTCGAGGACGCGGTCGGCGACATCGTGAAGACGCTGTCGTCCTCATCGACCGAGCTCGAAGCGGCGGCCCGGACCCTGAGCAAGACCGCGGAGAACACCCAGGAGCTCTCGAGCGTTGTCTCTACCGCGTCCGAGGAAGCGTCGACCAATGTTCAATCGGTTGCCTCCGCCACCGAAGAGATGAGCTCATCCGTGACCGAAATCGGCCGCCAAGTGCAGGACGCCGCCAGAATCGCCGGCGCGGCGGTGGAGCAGGCGCAGAGGACCAATGATCGGGTCAACAAGCTGTCGCAGGCGGCCACCCGCATCGGCGACGTCGTCGAACTCATCAACACGATCGCGGGGCAGACCAATCTGCTCGCTCTGAACGCCACGATCGAAGCGGCGCGAGCCGGCGAAGCCGGGCGCGGCTTTGCCGTGGTTGCGTCCGAGGTCAAGGCGCTGGCCGAGCAGACAGCGAAGGCAACCGGAGAGATCGGTCACCAGATTGCCGACATTCAGGCCGCCACCCAGGAATCGGTGATCGCGATCAAGGAGATCAGCGGAACAATCGGCAGGATCTCAGAGATTTCTTCGGCGATCGCCTCGGCGGTCGAAGAGCAAGGAGCGGCGACGCAGGAGATTGCCCGCAACATCCAGCAGGCGGCGCAAGGCACCGACCAGGTCGCAGCCAACATCAGCGATGTGAAGCACGGGGCGGCGGAGACTGGTTCGGCTTCAACCCAGGTGCTTGCCTCGGCGCAAATGCTGTCGAAGGACAGCGCCCGATTGCACTCCGAGGTCGAGCAGTTCCTGACCACGGTGCGCGCAGCCTGACCCGAAGAGACGAGGTGCCCTACCAGTATCGCATGGGGGAACGCGATGGCCGATCGAACCACACAAGAATCGCTCGCGGGCGCGGTCGATAACGTCATCGCGTTGCCGCTCAGCCAAACCAGCCTGGTCGCCAACACCAGCCGAGACTGCAAATCGCTGCAGCAAAGCATCGCGACGATGCAGCAATGTCTCAGGGCGCTCGGCGACTTTGTCCGAAATCTCGATGACGGGCCGGAGGCCGAGGGACTTCGAGCCCACATGGCCGAGCTGAACGAGCTGTTGTCTCTGCGGCTCGATCAGCTCTCGCTGACCGAACGCTTGTTGCAGGACTTGGTCCGCCGCGGCTGAGGCGGGTGCGCCGCCGCGCAGCGCCGGTCTCGCCGGTCACCCCACCGCCTTCGCCGCGGAGCGGCCGGCATTGCGCCCCGAGAACAGGCAGCCGCCGAGGAAGGTGCCCTCCAGCGAGCGGTAGCCGTGCACGCCGCCGCCGCCGAAGCCGGCGGCTTCGCCGACCGCATAGAGGCCGGGGATGACGCTGCCCTCTTCCCCGAACACGCGCGATTCGAGATCGGTCTCGAAGCCGCCCAGCGTCTTGCGGGTGAGGATGTTGAGCTTCACCGCGATCAGCGGCCCATGCGCGGGATCGAGGATTCTGTGCGGGGAGGCGGTGCGGATCAGCTTGTCGCCGATATAGCGGCGCGCATTGTGGATGTTCATCACCTGCGCGTCCTTGACGTAGGGGTTGGCGATCTCGCGGTCGCGCGCTTCGATCTGCATCCTGATGTGCTCGAGCCTGAGGAGATCGCTGCTGGCGAGCTCGTTCATGGCTGCAACGAGCTCATCGAGCTTGTCGCGCACGATGAAGTCGACACCGTGGCTTTTGAACGCCTCCACCGGCGCCGGCGCCCCCTTGTTGGTGGCGCGGCGCAAGGTCATGCGCCAGCTCTTGCCGGTGAGGTCGGGGTTCTGCTCCGAGCCCGACAGCGCAAACTCCTTCTTGATGATGCTCTGCGTCAGGATGAACCAGGAATAATCATAGCCCGTCGACATGATGTACTTGAGCTGGCCGAGCGTGTCGGAGCCGGGGAATAGCGGCGCCGGCAGCCGCGTGCCCGTGGCGTCGAACCACATCGAGGACGGGCCGGGCAGGATGCGGATGCCGTGGCGCGGCCAGATGGGATTCCAGTTCTGGATGCCCTCGACGTAATGCCACATGCGGTCGCGATTGATCAGTCGCGCGCCAGCCTTTTCCGTGATGCCGATCATGCGGCCATCGACATGCTCGGGCACGCCCGAGATCATGAATTTCGGCGGCTCGCCGAGCCGCTTCGGCCAGTTCTGCCGCACCAGCTCATGATTGCCGCCGATGCCGCCGGAGGCGACGATCACGGCTTGCGCCTTCAACGCAAACTCGCCGACGACGTTGCGTGACGAGCTCTTGCCCCGCTCGATAGTGTCGGGGGCAAGAACGGCGCCGCTGACGCCATCCACGGTGCCGTTGGTGATGGAGAGCGCATCAACGCGATGGCGGAACCTGAAGGTCAGCCGGCCGCTTCGGGCGGCTTCGCGCGCGCGGCGCTCGAATGGCTCGACGATGCCGGGGCCGGTGCCCCAGGTGACATGGAAGCGCGGCACCGAATTACCGTGGCCCATCGCGTCATAGCCGCCGCGCTCGGCCCAGCCCACCACGGGAAAGATGCGATGGCCCATGGCGCGCAGCCAGTCGCGCTTCTCGCCCGCCGCGAACGCCACATAGGCCTCGGCCCATTGCCGTGGCCAGAAATCCTCGTCGCGGTCGAAGCCGGCGGTGCCGATCCAGTCCTGGAGCGCGAGCTCGTAGGAGTCCTTGATGCCGAGCCGGCGCTGCTCCGGCGAATTGACCAGGAACAATCCGCCGAACGACCAGAACGCCTGGCCGCCGAGCGACTGCTCGCCCTCCTGGTCGACCACGATCACGCGCTTGCCCGCGTCCGCGATCTCGGTTGCGGCCACGAGGCCCGATAATCCCGCGCCGACCACGATGACGTCAGTTTCTTCCGCCATGTATCTCCCCCTCCACGGGTTCCCCCCGGTAGTTACCCGGATTGAAGCCAGCGGTTGCAACTGAGATCAAGGGTGCGGCCCGTAAGACAACATTAACTTGTTCCACTTCGGGATAGAGACCAGCCGAGTGCAGCGCGGACGCAACACTGTATTTGAATTTGTTTTGACAGAGCCGGCGCGCCTAGACAAAACCGCAGAGTCGACAGACGCTAGCTGTGCATCACCACCTGACACGCAGATTCGAATCCGACTGGGGCGGGGGACAATGAAGTTTCTGACGGGGTTGCTTGCGGTGATTTTGCTGATCGCCGGCATGGGGGCTTCTCACGCAGTGGTTCGTATCGCGGATGACCGCGGCGGCAGGATCGGAACCTACGTCGACAGGTACCAGGACCTGCGTCAGTCAGGCGAAACCGTCATTATCGACGGCCTCTGCGCCTCCGCCTGCACCATCGTCCTCGGCGCCATCCCACGCGACCGCATCTGCGTGACCTCGCATGCAACGCTCGGTTTCCACGCCGCCTGGGATTTCGGCAGCAATGGCCGCGCCGTCACCAATCCCGAAGCGACCCAGATGCTCTATGCGATGTATCCCTCGCAGGTGAGGCGCTGGATCGGCCAGCGGGGCGGGCTGACCCCACGCATGCTCTTCCTGAGGGGCAAGCAGCTCGAGGCCATGTACAAGCCCTGCTACCTGGACGCGCAAGCCTCGAGCAACAGGCCGTCGCGCCGATCTCTCCCACAAGCGGAGCAACTCGAATCCGCTCGGGGCCAACTGCTTCACTGATCTTCGCAGCATGATGGGATCGTTTTGGGCCGACGCGGGCGTCTTGTCCGCGGGCGGCCCAAAGCCTATCTGAAAGCCTGGGAACCGGGGCCTTCGCCCCCGATCATTGCCATGGCTCAACCACTGCATCCGGCTCATCCTGTATCGGACAATTCGCCCAATGCCGGCCGGATGCCGTCCGTGCTGCTGTGGGCGGGCGCAGGTCTCGGCGCGCTGGTCGTGGTCGCCGTCCTCGCGCTCTGGTTCCATTACGGCACCCAGGTGTTCTTCGAAATGATCAGGACCGGCTTCGCCGCCTGCTTCTGATCCCGATAGGAAGTGTTCCGCCAATGAGCTCCATCGCCCGTCCGCTGGTGATCGCAACTGCCTTCGCCGCAAGCCTCATTGTCGGGCTGCTGGTCATGTTCTGGGCCATGGGCGGGGTGAGCAAGGTGGCGCAACCGGCGGCGATCGGCGGCCCGTTCCAGCTCACCGACCAGAACGGCAAGGCCGTCACCGACAAGACCCTGAAGGGCAAGCCGACCCTGATCTTCTTCGGCTACACCCATTGCCCCGACGTCTGTCCGACCTCGCTGTTCGAGATCTCGGAAGTGCTGCGTGCGATGGGCAAGGAGGCCGACAAGGTCAATGCCATCTTCATCTCGGTCGACCCCGAGCGCGACACGCCGGCGGCGATGAAGGACTATCTGACGAGCTTCGATCCGCATCTCGAGGGCCTCTCCGGCGATCCCGCCGAGGTCGCCAAGGTGATCACGTCCTACCGTGTCTACGCCAAGAAGGTCCCGACCAAGGACGGCGACTACACCATGGACCACACGGCGCTGGTCTATCTGATGGACCGCGACGGCCGCTTCGTCTCGCCGTTCAATTTGAAGCGAAGCCCCGAAGAGTCCGCGACCGAGCTGAAGCGGTATCTCTAGGACACCTCTCCCGCTTGCGGGAGAGGTCGCGCCGAAGGCGCGGGTGAGGGTTCTCTCCTCTTGGGGGTTCTCGCCCGGAGGCACCCTCTCCCCGACCCTCCCCCGCTTGCGGGGGAGGGAGCGCACCTCCGTCTTGGCCACAATCGGCGCTCGCGTTCCGGGCCGAATGGTCTATAAGGCCCTCCGATCTCAACGTAATTCGTTCATTTCCGGCCGATGGCTCCATCGCAACAGGCGAAATCGTCGAAATCTGTCCGTGGCTTGCTGATGGGGCTGGCCGTCGGTGCTTGCCTGCTCGCAGGGCTCGGCGCCACGAATGCCCAGACACCAGCCAAGCGGCCGCCCACGGCGCCCCAGGCCACGCCGCAAACCGCGCCCCAGGCCGCCCCACAGGCCGTGCCGGGCTTCTGGGACCCCAGGCGCCGGCCGGAGCGGCCGGACCTGTCGCGCCTGACCGTGATCCGTTTCCTGACCGAGACCGACTATCCGCCGTTCAACTTCACCGGCGCCGATGGCAATCCGGCCGGCTTCAACGTCGATCTCGCACGCAGCCTGTGTGACGAGATCAAGGTCACCTGCACGGTGCAGATGCGCCGCTTCGAGACGCTGGTCGACGCGCTCACCTCCAACCGGGGCGATGCCATCATCGCCTCGATGGCGGTGAGCCCGCAGCTTCGCGCCCGCGTCGACTTCACCGATCCCTATTACCGGGTGCCGGCACGTTTCGTCTCGCGCAAGGACGCAGTGATGCCGGAGATCCGTCCCGAATATCTCGAAGGCAAGAAGGTCGGCGTCATCGCCGGCTCCGCGCACGAGGCGTATCTCAAGGCGATGTTCACCGACGCCGAGCTGCACGCCTATCCCAATGACGATGCGCTCCGCAGCGCTTTACGCAAGGGCGAAGTTGATTTCATCTTCGGCGACGCCATCTCGCTCGCGTTCTGGATCAACGGCACCGATTCCGGCGATTGCTGCGCCTTCTCCGGCGGTCCCTTCGTCGAGAGCCGCTTCTTCGGCGAGGGCATCGGCATCGCCGTGCGCAAGGGCAACGACGTGCTGCGCCAGGCCCTGAACTGGGCCCTGTTCCGCGTCTGGGAAAAAGGCCGCTACACCGATCTGTGGCTGCGGTATTTCTCGGTGAGCCCGTTCTAACTAGCGTCGCTGCTCCCTCCGCCGTCATTGCGAGGAGCTCGCGACAAAATTGCGCAGCAATTTTGCGCTGATGCGACGAAGCAATCCAGATTGTCACCGCGGAGACAGTCTGGATTGCTTCGCTTCCGCCTTCGCTCTTCGAGCTACGGCGGACAAGTCGCTCGCAATGACGGTGCAAGAGGCAATACCGCCCACAAAATTGCATTCTGCCCGGAAATCGCTATTTTCCGCGGCCCGGAGGCCCCTGATGTCCGTTATCGATCTTGCCGCGAACCCGAGCGACCTGCGTGCGCTCGCCGAACAATCCAACGCCTGGCCGTTCGAGCAGGCGAAGGCCATCGTCGCGCGGCTGAAGAAAAGCCCGAAGGACGAGGTGCTGTTCGAGACCGGCTACGGTCCCTCAGGCCTGCCGCATATCGGCACGTTCGGTGAGGTCGCGCGCACCTCGATGGTGCGCCACGCCTTCCGCGTGCTGACCGAGGACAAGATCAAGACGCGCCTGCTCGCCTTCTCCGACGACATGGACGGATTCCGGAAAGTGCCCGACAACGTCCCCAACCAGGACATGCTGGCCGCGCATCTCGGCAAGCCGCTGACGCGGGTGCCGGATCCGTTCTCCAACGAACACCCCTCGTTCGGGCATCACAACAATGCGCGGCTTCGTGCCTTCCTCGATCATTTCGGATTCGACTACGAGTTCGCCAGCTCGACCGACTATTACACATCGGGCCGCTTCGACGCGACGCTGCTCAAGATGCTGGCCGCCTACGACAAGATCATGGCCATCATCCTGCCGACACTCGGCCCCGATCGCCGCGCCACCTATTCGCCGTTCCTGCCGATCAGCAGGACGACCGGCGTCGTGCTGCAAGTGCCGATGATCCGCCGCGACGTCGCAGCCGGCACGGTGACCTATGTCGACCCCGATACCAACCAGGAAGTCGAGACGTCCGTGACCGGCGGCAACGTCAAATGCCAATGGAAGGCCGATTGGGCGATGCGCTGGGTCGCGCTCGGCGTCGATTACGAGATGGCCGGCAAGGACCTGATTGATTCGGTGAGGCTGTCCGGCGCGATCGCCCGGGCGCTTGGCGCCACGCCGCCGGAAGGCTTCAACTATGAGCTCTTCCTCGACGAGAAGGGCCAGAAGATCTCGAAGTCGAAGGGCAACGGCCTCACCATCGACGAATGGCTACGCTACGCCTCGCCGGAATCGCTGTCGCTCTTCATGTATCGCGAGCCGAAGGCGGCCAAGCGGCTGTATTTCGACGTCATCCCGCGCAATGTCGACGATTACCAGCAATTCATCGACGGCTTTGCCAAGCAGGACGGCAAGCAGCAGCTCGGCAATCCGGTCTGGCACATCCACAACGGCAAGCCGCCGAAGGGCGATATGCCCGTCACGTTCCAGCTCTTGCTCACGCTGGTGTCGTCGTCGAACGCTGAGAATGCCGAGACGCTGTGGGGTTTTATTGGCCGCTACCGCCCCGGCGTGAGCCCGCAGACGCATCCGAAGCTCGATGCCATGGTCGGCTATGCCATCAACTATTACCGCGACTTCGTCGCGCCGACGAAGCAGTTTCGCGTGCCCACGGACACAGAGCGTGCCGCGCTCCAGGACCTGCGCGATGCGCTGTCGCAACTGCCGCAGGATGCCTCGGCCGAGGACATCCAGAACGTCGTCTACGAGGTTGGCCGCCGCGAGCCTTTCCTCGATCAGGTCAAGAAGGGCAAGGATGGCCGTCCCGGCGTCACGCTCGACTGGTTCAACATGCTCTACCAGGTGCTGCTCGGCCAGGAGAAGGGCCCGCGCTTCGGCTCCTTCGTCGCGGTGTACGGCATCCAGAACGCCGTCAACATGATCGACGGCGCGCTGGCGCGAAGCGCGTGAGCGCACTCCCGCTGTCATCGCCCGCCTTGTGCGCAATTGCGCACTGGGGCGGGCGATCCAGTATTCCAGAGGCGGTTGTGATAGAGCCGAGAGAGGCCGCGGTGTACTAGATTCCCCGCCTTCGCGGGGAATGACATTGAACAACGTAGCGAAGTTGCGGAGTGACGCCCGCCTAGATCGAGCGCAGCACGTAACGCCGGTTGTCCTTCTGCACCGGGCGCGCGTTCATCGGATAGAGTTTTGCGAACGCGGCGACATCGGCGGCTGACACCTGGATCGGGTCGGTCAGCAGCAGCCATTCGACCACCTCCGAGCAGGGCGGCGTCGTCAGCGAGCCGGGATAGCGGAAATAGCTGAGTCGCTGCGGCAGCATGGCGTGAGGATCGATGGTCGCATCGGCCTTCACCGCGGGACCTTCGGCGGCCGGCATGGTCTTGACGATCTTGCTGAAGGCTGCGTTCGGCCTGCCTTCGGCCATCAGCACGCCGATCACGGCGAGCCCGCCGGCATCGTTGCGATGGACGAAATGTGCCTCCATCGGAAAATTCTTGCCGCCGATCATGTGCTCGCTGGGCCGGTGGAAGTGCACTTGAAGCAGCTTGTACTTGACGTTGCCGAGCATGAGCGTGCTGCCTTCGCCGAAGTTGAGCTGGATCGTGTGCCCGTTGTTGACGATGGTGTCGGCGCTCTTGGCCCAGTTCAGCTTCAGAACGGGCAATTGCGACTTGATCGCCCCCTCGATGTCGATCGGCGATTGCTGCAGGCCGACCGCGCAGGCCTTGTTGGCCGCGTCGAGATCGCCCCATTTGGCCGGACCGCCGGCGCCCTCATAGCTCCAATGCGCGCCTTCGGCGGCGAAGGCCGGCTTGCAGAGCGGACAAAGCGCGAGACCCACCAGGGCCTTCAATGCGTGACGGCGATTCATCGTATTCCCCCGAGATGAATTTTGATCGGCAATCGGTGCGCAACCTATGCGAGAGGGCCGGTGAGTCGCAAGCTCGCCCGCGGCGAAACGCGGCGCGGGTGATGTCATCGCCCGGTCACCGCGCCCGGCGGGACGCAATCACTGGCTCGCCCAGACGATCCGCGCGATCCAGGCGACGTCGCTCATCGCGATCGTCCGCTCCGCCCGTGACGCATCGAACGGCTGCAAGTCCAGCGCCTTCGCCGTGCGGCGCTTCAGCGTCGCGACCACCACCTCGCCCGCTCTGGTCTTCACCACCACGCGATCGCCTTTGCGGATCGGCGTGCCGCGCGAGATCAGGATGACGTCGCCGTTGCGATAGGCAGGCTGTAGCGCATCGCCGGAAATCTCCAGCGCAAAGGCGTGACCGTCCTCGGCGGTGGGAAGCGCGATTTCGGTCCAGCCCTTGCCGGATGGAACGCCGGATTCGTCGAAAGCGCCGCTGGCACCGGCGAGTGCGAAGCTGAGCAGCGGCACCGAGCGATCGTCGCCGGCGTCCTCGTCGATCAGCCTCGCAAAGCTGTCGATCGAGGAGCCGGCCGCGGCTAGCGCCTTCGCGATCGATTCGGTCGAGGGCCAGCGCTCGCGGCCGTCGGAGGTGACGCGCTTGGACTTGTTGAAGGTGGTGGGATCGAGCCCGGCGCGTTTGGCAAGGCCGGACGCCGACAGCCCGGCGCGCGCGGCCAGCCGATCCAGCGCGCCCCAGATCTGGTCGTGAGTCAGCATCCTCTGCGCTTTGGCCTGTTTGACCATGGAAGGTCCAGCCCGTCGCAACTCAGGAAAACTGTCCTCAAATCAACCGGTTTTCCGCTTTCCGTGCAAGAGGCGGCGGGGGAAAGCGTTTTCAACGAAGTGGGGTACCGGTTCACGTCGAGAAAACGCGTCAAAACGAGAATCCAGAGCCTCGTTCCGATTTCATCGGACCGGAAAAGGCTCTAGGTCTTGAGTTCGGCAGGGGCCGCCTTTACGGTCGCGCCCGGGTTTTCAGGACCCGCGAGAGACGAAAAAACCCAAAAGACTCAAAGAGCAAACAGGGCTGCGTAAGCGGTGGTCAAGATCTACAAAATCTGTCCGGCCTCGGCCTGGCGCGAGGCGGAACGGCAGGGCATCTACCGCGGCAGCGCGGACGATGCGCGCGACGGTTTCATCCATTTCTCGACCGCCGCCCAGGTTCCCGAGACCTTGCGCAAGCACTATGCCGGGCAGCGCGCGCTGTTCCTGGTCGAGGTCGACGGCGACGCGCTCGGCAGCGAATTGCGCTGGGAGCGCTCGCGCAATGACGAGCTGTTTCCGCATCTCTATGGCGAGCTCGATCTCGGCGCGGTGATCGCGGTGATGAACCTCAACATCCGCTCCGACGGTAGCCACGATGTTCCGGAGTTGCTGCCGTGATCCGCGCCTTCGACGCCTTTTCGCTACCGGTGCTGCGCTGGCTCGATCCGGAAGACGCGCATCGCCTCGCGATCCAGGGCCTGCGCTTTTTGCCGCCGGTCAAGCCGCGCGCTGACGATCCCAAGCTCGCGGTACGCGCCTTCGGGCTCAACTTCCCCAATCCGATCGGTATGGCCGCGGGCTTCGACAAGAGCGCCGAGGTGCCGGATGCGCTGCTGCGGCTCGGCTTCGGCTTCGTCGAGATCGGCTCGGTGACGCCGAAACCCCAGGCCGGCAATCCGCGGCCGCGGCTGTTCCGTCTGGAGCGCGACGAGGCCGTCATCAACCGCATGGGCTTCAACAATGACGGCGCGGACCTTGCCCTGCGCCGGTTAGCTGCGCGCGCGCAGCATGGCGGCATCGTCGGCGTCAATGTCGGCGCCAACAAGGATTCACCCGATCGCGTCGGCGACTACGTCAAGCTGATCGAGACCTTTGCGCCGGTCGCGAGCTATTTCACCATCAACGTCTCCTCGCCGAACACGCCGGGCCTACGCAACCTTCAGGAAGGCGCATTGCTCGACGATCTCCTCGCCAGGGTGATCGACGCGCGCGAGCGGGTGCGGCAGAAGGCCGGCGACACGCCGGTGCTGCTCAAGATCGCGCCTGACCTCAGCCTCGCCCAGCTCGACGACGTCGTGCAGGTCGCGCGCTCGCGCCGGGTCGACGGCATGATCGTGTCGAACACGACCATCGCGCGGCCGAGCACGCTGCGCGAGGAAATGCGCGCCAGGGAGCAGGGCGGTCTGTCCGGACGGCCGCTATTCCGCCTGTCGACGCGCATGGTCGCGGAGACCTATGTGCGCGTCGAGGGCGCATTCCCGCTGATCGGCGTCGGCGGCGTCGATTCGGGCGGGGCCGCGCTGACCAAGATCCGCGCCGGTGCCAGCCTGATCCAGCTCTATTCGTCGCTGGTCTATAAGGGTCTCGGCCTCGTCGACGAGATCAAGCGCGACCTGACCTCGACGCTGCTCCGCACGGGGCGGGATTCGCTCTCCGAGATCGTCGGCGCGGATGCTGCGACGCTCACGGCGGAAGACTGGCCGGGGATGTAAGGCGGCCCGTGCCCCGGATGCAGCGCAGCGTGCCGCCTTCGGCGTGATGCGCTGCTGATCCGGGGCCCATAGCCACTGGGGCCCGGCTCTGCGCAGCAGCACTGCGTGCTGCAGCGAGTCCGGGACATGAACATCTCGCGTTCCCCGTAGCCCGGATGGAGCGAAGCGCAATCCGGGAATCTATCCGCTCGCGCGAAGGCCCCGGATTTCGCTGCGCTCCATCCGGGCTACGATTCTTCTAGCGCTTGGCGAACGTCGCCCTGAACTGCGCCGGATAGCGCGCGGCCTGCAAGCCGCCGCGCGAGACGTAGGAGGCCATCAGCGCGCTCCACAGTCCGGCATTGCCGAACGATTGCAGCGCCCACCAGGTGCCGAGGAAGATCGCGAGCGAGGCCAGCATCAAATTGCGCATCTCGCGCGCCCAGGTCGCGCCGATATAGATGCCGTCGAAGCCGAAGGCGAAGACACCGGGTATGGGCGCGAGCACGACGAACGGCAGGAATTCGCGTGCGGCACGGCGGACGTTGTCACTCGCCGTCATGAAATCGATCAGGGCCGGCCCGAACAGCGCGAACAGCACGGCGACGACGACTGCAAAGCCGAGCCCCCACAGCAGCACCAGCCGGGTCGAATCGGCAAATCCTTTTGGATCGCGTGCGCCAAGGGTGCGGCCGCAGAGCTGCTGGGCCGCGTTGGCGAGACCGTCGAGGAAGAAGGCGCTACCAGCAGGAAGTTGTTGAGCACGGAGTTGGCGGCGAGCGTCACGTCGCCGGCCTGTGCGCCCTTGGCGGTGAAGAACAGGAACGCGGCGATCAGCGCCGCGGTGCGGACCAGAATGTCGGAATTCACCGCCAGCATCCGCAACAGCTTCTCGCGGTCGAGCAGAGTAGCGTACGGCACGGCGAAGCCGCCGTCGGCATAATGGCGGCAGACGATCAATCCGAGCGCGAATCCGACCGCTTCTGACAACAGCGCGGCGATCGCCGCGCCGGCGATGCCGGCGTCGTAGATCAGCACCAGCAGGATCGTCGCCGCCATGTTGACGAGATTGATGACGACCTGAAGCAACAGCGCTGAATTGGCGCGGGCCTGCCCGATCAGCCAGCCGAGGATGACGTAGTTGGCGAGCGCGAACGGCGACGACCAGATCCGGATCTTGAAGTAGGTCTTCGCGGCCCGTGTCACACCCTCGCTGCCACCCATGAGATCGAACAGCACTGCGGCCAGCGGCAGCTGCAGTAGGATCAGCGCGGCGCCGATCAGGCCAGCAACGATGAAGCCGCGCGCCAGGATCGCGGTCGGCTCGCGCGTGTCACCCCCGCCCAGCGATTGCGCGGTGAAGGCGAGCGTGCTCATGCGCAGGAAGCCGAACAGCCAGAACAGACAGTCGAAGATCACTGACGCGATCGCGACGCCGCCGAGCAGGGCGGCATCGTCGAGCCGTCCGATCGCTGTGGTTGAGACCACGCCGATCAGCGGCGTGGTGAGGTTCGCGACCATCGCGGGACCGGCGATGGCGAACACCTGGCGGGAGCCTATCCTGGGATGAACGGGCGCGTGCATGTCAGAACACGAGCACCATGCCGTCTTCGGCGGCGAGATGCTCGATGTCATCCAGGCGCGACAGCATGTCGTCGCTCATATGGGTGAGCACGAGCCGCTTGGCGCCGATCGCGGGCAGATGTTGTTCCAAGGTTTTCAGGCTGAGATGGTTCTTGACCACCTTCTCGTACATGTAGGCTTCCGCAATGAAAAGGTCCGCGCCATTCGCCAGCGGAATGAGCGTGTCCGTCCATTCGGTATCGGCGCTGTAGGCGAGCGTGCGGCCCTCGGCCTCGACGCGATAGGCCAGGAAGGGTCCGCCGGATTCGCCGTGCACGACTGGGTAGGGTGTCACCGTCACCGCGCCAAAACTTTGGCTTTGCTGAGGCGCGAGCTCCACGACATTGAGTTCGAAGCGCTGCTTGGTTTTTGAGGAGTGCTCGAACAGAGCCTCCATAACCACACGAAGCCGCATCTCGATGCCTTGCGGGCCCGCAATCGTCAGCGGCCGCGTCCGCCGCGAGAATTGCGCGTCGAGCAGGAAGAATGGCAGCCCCGCAAAGTGGTCGCCGTGGAAATGCGTGATGAGGATGAGGTCGATGTCGTTGCGGTCGATCTCGAGCCGCTTCAGCGCCGGCAGGGCCGACGCGCCGCAATCGATCAGGAAGTTGGCTTCACGCCCCGAGACGTGGAAGCAGGTGTTGAGCCTGCCGCCGGAGCCGAAGGCGTCGCCGCAGCCGACAAAACGCAATTGCATCGGCTGCGGACTCCCTAATCCTTACCTGCCGCGCGGCGCGCCGAACACGCGCGAGAGCAGCCAGATCGGAATCACGATGACCGCGCCGAGCAGGAAGTAGCGCCACAGCCAGTTCACGGCATCGAAGCCGAGATCCCACAGACGCTGGAACAACAGGCGAATGCTGTGGATGATATTCCAGGGGTCGAAGCCGATCGCGGCCAGCACGACACCGACCAGGATCGAGAGCAGGACCAGGCGAAACGCGACCGCCAGCGGCGTGCCGCCGAGAAAGCGGTTCAGGCCATCGCTGCGGCCGGCCGGCAAATCTCTGACGTCGTGGGCCATCGCAAACTCCTTGGGCGGATTCGTCCCCATTATAGGGCACGGCGGGGCACATGGGGAACCCGCAACGGAGCGTCAATCGGGTTACTGCATTTTAATTCGGACGGCGCGCCAGGGTCACGATTTGGCTGCGCCGCCGGCCGCGGGCTCCCTAACCTCTCCCGCAAGCGGGAGAGGGGGCGCACCGCCTTCGTAGCGGCAATCGAGCCTCATTCTTCACGCCTCAATCTCCGCTTGTTCCGCCTTCAACATCCTCTCCAGCGTTTCCAGCCGGTCGGCCTCGCGCGGCGGCTTGTCCCAGCGCAGGCGGCTGATACGGGGAAAGCGCATGGCGACGCCGGATTTGTGCCGCGGCGAGCGCTGAAGCCCTTCGAAAGCGACCTCCAGCACCAGTCCCTTGTCCGGCTCGTGCACGACATGGCGGACGGGACCGAATTTTTCCGTGGTGTTGCGGCGGACGAAGCGGTCGATCTGCAACAGCTCCTCGTCGGTGAAGCCGAAATAGGCTTTTCCGACCGGCACCAGCTCGTCGCCGTCATCGCCCTCGGTCCAGACGCCAAACGTGTAGTCGGAATAATAGGACGAGCGCTTGCCGTGACCGCGCTGCGCATACATCAGCACGGCATCGATGATGTGCGGATCGCGCTTCCACTTCCACCATTGGCCCTTCGGCCGCCCCGGAAGATAAGGCGCATCGCGCCGCTTCAGCATCACGCCCTCGATGGCGTCCGCATCCTCGCCGGCGCCGGCGCTGGCAGGATCGGCACGCGCAGCGGTCAGCGCCTCCCAGCTTGCGAACGGGACGGTGGGCGACAGGTCGATGCGGGGATCGCCAAGCTTTGCGACGAAGATCTCCAGCCGCTCGCGCCGCTCCGCGAACGGCAGCTCGCGCAAATCGTTCTCGTCGTCGCCGAGCAGATCGTAGGCGCGCAAGTGGATCGGAAATTCCTTGATCAGTTTTGGCGAGACGACCTTGCGGTTCAGTCGCTGCTGCAGGACGTTGAAGCTCTGCACGCGGCCCTCGCGCAGGATCAGCAGCTCGCCGTCGATCGCGCCGGGCAGGTGCAGCGAGGGGACGAGGTCGGGAAAGCTGCCTGTGATGTCCTCACCGGAGCGCGAATAGAGTCGCGTCGTGATGTGGCCGCGATCATCACGCCCTGCGACGGCTTGCACCCGGATGCCGTCCCATTTCCATTCGGCGATGTAGTCAGCGGGATCGAGTGCAGCGAAATCCATGTCCTCGATCGCATGCGCCAACATCACCGGCCGGAACGGCGCGGGATCGCGATTGACCGGTTTTTCGCCGCGGCCTTCCAGCCACGCGAACAGGTCGAGATACGGCGGCGCGAGCCCCGGCCAGATCAGCTCGATCTCATGCGGGTCCTTGTCGCTGAGCGCGGCGGCCGCGGTCTTGGCGAGACGCGCGGAGATGCCGATGCGAAGCGCGCCGGTGACGAGCTTCAGCAGCGCCCAGCGGCCGGTCTCATCGAGCTCGTCCAGCCAGCGTTCGAGCTGCTTCGGTAGCTCGATCTTGCCGAGCGTGCGCAGCGTGGTGACGACCTCGGTCAGGGTCGGAGGCGGTGGGTTGTTGTGAGCGGTCATCGCCGCCTTCGGCCACATCAGCGCCACCGTCTCCGAAAGATCGCCGACATAATCGTATGACAACCCGAACAGCACCGGATCAGTGCGTGCCGCTATGAGATCGCGGAACAGGGCGGGCTTGGCGTGCTTGAAGCTGAGCGCGCCGGTGAGTGCGGCCAGTGCATAGCCGCGGTCGGGATCGCCGACTTCGCGAAAATAGCCGGTGATCAGCCGCAGCTTGTTGTTGCGGCCGGGCTCGTAGGCGAGACGGTCCAGAAGCTCGGCGAAGCGGTTCATGCTTCGGCCTCGTCTTGAATTGGCGTCTCGCTCTCCTCCTCGTCACCATAGCCGACGAGATCGAGCGGCCGCGCTTTCAGGCCTTTGCTCTGGCACCAATGCACCAGCGCATCTTCCTGGCCGTGGGTGACCCAGATCTCGCCGGCGCCGGTCGCGGCGATGGTGGCGGTGAGGCCGTCCCAATCGGCATGGTCGGAGATCACCAGCGGCAATTCGATGCCGCGTTGCCGCGCGCGAGCGCGCACGCGCATCCACCCGGATGCGAACGCGGTGACGGGATCGGGAAAGCGACGCGTCCAGAGATCGGAGGTTGCCGAGGGCGGCGCCAGCGTGATGGTGCCGGCGAGCGCCGCCTTCTTCACGCCTTTCGCCGGCTTGAGATCGCCAAGTTCAATGCCGCGGCTCTGATAGTAATGCGTGATCGTCTCCATCGCGCCGTGGAGGTAGATCGGCGCGTCGTAGCCGGCCTGGCGCAAGAGCGCGATCACGCGCTGCGCCTTGCCGAGCGAATAGGCGCCGACGAGATGCGCACGCTCCGGAAACAGCGCGACCGAGGCCAGCAACTTCCTCACCTCGTCGGCGGCATCGCCATGACGAAACACCGGCAGCCCAAAGGTGGCCTCGGTGATGAAGACGTCGCAGGGCACGAGCTCGAACGGGGTGCAGGTCGGGTCGGGCGCGTCCTTGTAGTCACCGGACGCAACGATGCAGGTGTCCCTGCAGGTCACGGCGATCTGCGCCGAGCCCAGCACGTGTCCGGCGGGGCGAAATTTGACGGTGACATCGCCGAGCCGGATCTCCTCGCCATAGCGGATTGCTTGCGTCGAGCCGGCAAAATTCTCGCCATAGCGCAGCCGCATCATGTCCAGGGTTTCCTGCGTCGCCAGCACCGCGCCATGGCCGGCGCGGGCATGATCGGAATGGCCGTGGGTGATCACGGCTCGCTCGACCGGGCGCACAGGGTCGATATGGAAGCCGCCGGGCTTGCAGCACAGGCCGGCAGCAACTGGCAGCAGGATGTCTTGGGGGCGCATGGTGGTGATATAGGGACCGGTGATGCGATATTCATCCGTCATGCGCGGGCTTGACCCGCGTATCCATCTCCCTAAACAGTTCCTTTTTTGCTGAATTGCCAGGTCAAGCCCGGCAATGACGAGTGGTTCCCAATGCCCTTGCGCCTTTTCCTGACCTCCGGCGATCTCATGGCCGACCGTCGCTTCGAGTTCGCGCGCGACCTCCAGCTCAAGGGTGATCTGCCGGAGGCCGCGGGCCTGCTGGAGCAGGCGATCGGGCTCGCGCCGAATTTCACCTCGGCCTGGTTCACGCTCGGCGAAATCCGGCAGCAGCTCGGCGAACGCGACAAGGCCATCGCGGCGTTTCGAGAAGCGCGCCGATCCGATCCTGGGGATCAGCACGGCGCCGGCCTGCATTTGATGCGGCTCGGCGACGCCGAGATCGCGGAGATGCCGAAGGCCTATGTGCAGGCGCTGTTCGATCAATATGCGCCACGCTTCGAGCACACGCTGATCAACGATCTCGGCTATCGCGCTCCGAGCCTGATCTTCAAGGCGGTGCTGGCCTCACGCGTCGCCGCCAAGAAGCCCGCCTTCTTCAAGCACGCCATCGATCTCGGCTGCGGCACCGGGTTAGCTGCCGCCGCCTTCGCCAAGCAGGTCGATCATTTCATCGGCATCGATCTGTCGCCCGGCATGATCAAGCAGGCGCGTGCGACGAACCTTTATGCCGAGCTCGAAGTCGCCGACATGATCGATGGCCTGCGCGGCAAGAGTGATGCGAGCGCGAACCTCGTCGTCGCCGCGGATGCCTTCGTCTATCTCTCCGATCTTGCGCCGGTGCTGAGCGAGGCCAGGCGCGTGCTCGTATCAGGCGGCGTGCTCGCCTTCACGCTGGAGACGCATGACGGTAGTGGCATCGTGCTCGGCGATGGCCTGCGTTATGCCCATGCAGCGGAATATGTCCGCGGCGCCATTGCGAAGGCCGGGCTCAAACTTCTCACGCTGGAGTCGGCCTCGCCGCGCAACGAAAACAACGAGCCGGTACGCGGCCTCGTCGTCGTCGCCGAGAAAACTTGAGTCTAGGCGCTAGCCAACCTGTAATTTGAGCGTCATTGCGTCGCAAAGCTGCGACTTCCCACTTGCGAGCCGTGCTGCGATGCCAGCACAATGCGCGCACCAGGGAGAAAATAATAATGACCAAGAATTCATCGCGGCGCGATTTCAGCGCCGCCGCGCTCGCCACCATCGCCGCATCCACCTTGTCCGCGCCGTATGTCTGGGCCGCGGAGAAGAAATACGATGCGGGCGCCAGCGACACCGAGATCAAGATCGGGCAGACTGTGCCGCATTCCGGCCCCGGCTCGCTCTATGGCGTGCTCGGCCGCATCGGTGAAGCCTATTTCCAGATGCTGAACGAGAAGGGCGGCATCAATGGGCGCAAGATCAAGTTCCTCACCATGGACGACGCCTACAGCGCGCCGAAATGCGTCGAGGCGACGCGGCGCCTGGTCGAGCAGGAGGAGGTGCTGGCGCTCTACGGCTCGCTCGGCACCGCGCCGCAGACCGCCGTGCACAAATACCTGAACTCCAAGGGCGTGCCGCAGCTCCTGCTCAACACCGGCGCGTCGAAGTGGAATAACCCGAAAGAGTTCAAATGGACCATGGCGGGCCTGCCGCTCTATCCGACCGAGGCGCGCATTCTCGCGCGGCACGTGGTCAGCGTGAAGCCGAACGCCAAGATCGGCATCCTCTACCAGAACGACGATTTCGGCCGCGACTTCCTCGGTCCCTTCAAGAAGGTACTGACTGACGCCGGCGGCACCGCGCAGGTGATCATGGAGCAGACCTACGATCTCACCGAGCCGACCGTCGATTCCCAGCTCATCAACCTCTCGAAGTCGGGCGCGGATGTCTTCTACAACATCTCCACCGGCAAGGCGTCGTCGCAGTCGATCCGGAAAGTGGCCGAGCTCGGCTGGAAGCCGCTGCAATTGTTGTCGGCGGGCTCGACCGGCCGCTCCATCCTCAGCGCCGCGGGCCTGGAGAACGCCACCGGCATCGTCGCCATCCGCTACAACAAGGAAGTCGGCCTGCCCAAATGGGAGAAGGACCCCGACGTCATGGCGTTCGAGGAATTGCGCAAGAAGTACACGCCGGCAATCGATCCCGATAACACCATTGCCTTCGCCGGCTACGGCCAGGCCGTGACCATGGGCGAGATCCTGCGCCGCTGCGGCGACGATCTCACCCGCGCCAACGTGCTGAAGCAGGCCTCAATCCTCAACGGCTTCCACTCGCCCTACTTCCTCGACGGCGTCACCTACAGCTACACGCCCGCGGACTACACGCCGATGAAGACGCTGTTCATCTCGACGTTCACCGGCAAGGACTGGGACATCTCCGACAAGCCGATGTCGGAGTGAGGAGCCCCGCTGCCTCTTCCCCTCTCCCCGCTTGCGGGGAGAGGGTAGGGTGAGGGGGAGCCTCCGCGAGGACGGAGGCAGTTGGACTCGCGGAGGCTCCCCCTCACCCGGAATTCGCGCTGACGCGCAAATTCCGACCTCTCCCCGCAAGCGGGGAGAGGCGAACAGCCCACCCCTCGACGAACCCACGCGCACGGCTTACCTCTTATGCCGTGCCGCCCCGCATCCTCAAATCCCCGGCCGAGACGCCTGCGCTGCTGCCCGACCGCTTCAATGCGTGGTTCGCGGCCCGCGGCTGGTCGCCGCGCGCGCATCAATTGGCGCTGCTGGAGAAGGCGCGCGAGGACCGCTCGGCGCTGCTGATCGCGCCGACCGGTGCCGGAAAGACGCTGGCGGGATTCTTGCCGACGCTGGTCGAGCTGTCTTCTGATGCAGCTCAGCGGGAGACTGGCGCGAAGAAAAGCCTCATCTCCACCGGCCGCAGCCTGCAGCGCACCGGCGGCCTGCACACGCTCTACATCTCGCCGCTGAAAGCGCTCGCCGTCGACATCGCGCGCAACCTGGAGCGACCGATCGCCGAAATGGCGCTGCCGATCAAGGTCGAGACCCGCACCGGCGACACGCCGGTGTCGCGGCGGCAGCGCCAGCGGCGTTATCCGCCGGATATTCTGCTGACCACGCCGGAGCAGCTCGCGCTGCTGCTGTCCTCCGACGACGCCCCGTTCCTGTTCTCATCGCTCACGCGCATCGTGCTCGACGAGCTGCACGCGCTGGTGACCTCCAAGCGCGGCGATCTGCTGTCGCTCGGGCTGGCGCGGCTGTGGCGCCTCGCGCCGCAGATGCGCGCCATCGGCTTGTCGGCGACGGTGGCCGAGCCGGACCAGCTCGCGCGCTTTCTGGTGCCGCAGCCCGAAGGCAAGCAAGCTGCCGCGGACATCGTCATCGCGGGCGGCGCCGCGCCGCCTGAGGTCGAGATGCTCGACACCCGCGAAAGCCTGCCCTGGGCCGGCCACAGCGCGCGCCATGCGCTCCCTGAAATCTACGAGCTGATCAAGGCGAACAAGACCACGCTGGTCTTCGTCAACACCCGCAGCCAGGCCGAGATGCTGTTCCAGAATCTCTGGAGCATGAACGACGACGGCCTTGCCATTGCGCTACATCACGGCTCGCTCGACGTCGCGCAGCGCCGTAAGGTCGAGGACGCCATGTCTGCGGGACGCTTGCGCGGCGTGGTCTGCACCTCCTCGCTCGACCTCGGCGTCGACTGGGGCGATGTCGATCTCGTCGTCAATATCGGCGCGCCCAAGGGATCTTCGCGCCTGATGCAGCGCATCGGCCGCGCCAATCACCGTCTCGACGAGGCCTCGCGCGCGGTGCTGGTGCCGGCCAACCGCTTCGAGGTGCTGGAATGCCGCGTCGCCATCGATGCCATCGCCGAGAACGCGCAGGACACACCGCCCTTGCGCACGGGCGCGCTTGACGTGCTCGCCCAGCACGTGCTCGGCTGCGCCTGCGGCGAGCCCTTTCTCTCGGACGAGCTCTATGAGGAGGTGCGCACCGCCGCGCCCTACGCAAACCTGTCGCGTCAGGACTTTGACGACGTCGTCGATTTCGTCGCCTCCGGCGGCTACGCGCTGAAGACCTATGAGCGCTTCGCCCGCATCAAGCAGGACAAGGAGGGCCGCTGGCGCGTCGCCAACCCAAAAGTGCGGCAGAGCTACCGCATGAATGTCGGCACCATCGTCGAGGACGACATGCTGAAGGTGCGGCTGGTACGCTCGCGCGGCGGCCAAGGAAAAGCAGGCGGTTCGACCGGGGTGATCGCGCGCGGCGGCCGGCTGCTCGGCGAGATCGAGGAGGCCTTCATCGAGGGCTTGAGCCCCGGAGACACCTTCGTGTTCAGCGGCGAGGTGGTGCGTTACGAGACCCTGGTCGAGGATCAGGTCTACGTCTCGCGCGCGCATGACAGGGATCCGAAGGTGCCGTCCTATATGGGCGGCAAATTCCCGCTCTCGACTTATCTCGCCGAGCGTGTCCGCCGGCTGCTGGATGACGGCCGCGCTTGGGGCGGCTTGCCGGAGCAGGTGCGCGACTGGCTGTCGCTGCAAAAGGATGTCTCTCGCGTGCCCGCCGTGCGCGAGCTCCTGGTCGAGAGCTTTCCGCGCGCCAACAAGCATTATCTCGTCTGCTATCCCTTCGAGGGCCGTCTCGCGCACCAGACCCTCGGCATGCTGCTGACGCGTCGCCTCGAGCGCGCCCGCGCCCGGCCGCTCGGCTTCGTCGCCAACGAATATGCCGTGGCGATCTGGGGGCTTGGCGATCTCTCCTTCATGATCCGCGACGGCCGGATCAATCTCGATGCGCTATTCGATCCCGACATGCTCGGCGACGATCTCGAAGCCTGGCTCGCCGAGTCCGCTCTCATGAAGCGCACCTTCCGCAATTGCGCGATCATCTCCGGCCTGATCGCGCGGCGGCATACCGGCGAAGAGAAAAGCCGCCGCCAGGTGCTGTTCTCGACCGATCTGGTCTACGACGTCCTGCGCAAGCACCAGGCCGATCACGTGCTCTTGCGCGCCGCGCGCGCCGATGCCGCCACCGGCCTGCTCGACCTGCGCCGCCTCAGTGACATGCTGATACGCATCCAGGGCCGCATCACGCATCGGGAACTCGACCACGTCTCCCCGCTCGCCGTCCCCGTGATGCTGGAAATCGGCCGCGAGTCAGTTTATGGCGAAGCTGCAGACGAGCTGTTGGCGGAAGCCGCCAACGAGCTGGTTAAAGAGGCGATGGGATAAGAGCAGGTTTGACGTGACGGCAGGCGCGCTGGTTTCAGGGGATGTCGAGGACATGCGCGTTTCCAGAGTCACCATCAGCGATGTGACGTTCGCAGCCGACCTCTCCGGCGCGCTGTTCTGGGAGGAGCAGCGCCTGCTGGTCGTTTCCGATCTGCATCTGGAGAAAGGGTCCAGCTTCGCCACGCGCGGCGTGCTGCTGCCGCCCTACGATACGCTGGCGACGCTCAGCCGTCTCGCTGCTGTCATCTCCCGCCATGATCCATGCATCGTCATCGCGCTCGGCGACAGTTTTCACGACCGCACCGCGCATCAGCGTTTGTCGGTGGAAGATCGCGACGCCGTCGCCGCACTCCAGGCCGGTCGCGACTGGATCTGGATCTCCGGCAATCACGATCCGATGCTGCCGCGCGATCTCGGCGGCACCGTCGCCGACGAAGTCGCGATCGGCCCGATCACTTTCCGCCACGAGCCGACCGGCGCAAGCGGTGAGATCGCCGGCCATCTGCATCCCAAGGCCCGCGTCTCGGCGCGCGGCCGCTCGATGGAGCGCCGCTGCTTCGCCAGTGACGGGATGCGCGCCGTGATGCCGGCCTTCGGCGCCTATGCCGGCGGCCTCAGCATCCGCGATGAAGCGTTCGCGAAAATCTTTCCGACCAACGGCTTTGTCGCCCATCTGCTCGGCGACCGCCGCGTCCACGCGATTGCCGCGTCGCGCTGTTATTGAAGAGCGCGCTTCGTAGGGTGGGTTAGCGAAGCGTAACCCACCTCTTTTGCATCCGTTGAGACAGACAGTGGTGGGTTACGCCTTCGGCTAACCCACCCTACGCATCCCGCAAGTTCACGCCGCCTTCGCCTGCACATCATCGCAAAACTCGGCGAGCCGATCGGCCAGCCGCAGCGTCGCGGGGCTGGCGCCCGGTGCGGCCATCAATGCGACCTCGGTGCGGTTGATCGGCGCAAAGCCGTCCTTGGCAGTCAGCACGCGGTGGTCGGGCTGGATGGCCATCTCCGACAGGATGCTCAGCCCCATGCCGGCGGCGACCGCGGCCTGGATGCCGGCGAGACTGGATGACGTGTAGGCGGTGTGCCAGGCGCGGCCCGCGCTTTCCAGCGCGTGGATGGCGCCGGCGCGATAGATGCAGCCGAGCGGAAAGCCGATCAGCGGCACGGACGATACGGTGACGTCGACCGGATGGCTCTTGCTGGTGACCCAGTGCACCCGCTCGGGCCACACCGCGATGGCGTCCTTCGCGCCGGCCTCGCGTTTGTAGAGCGCAAGATCGAGCTCGCCGCGTTCGAGATCACGGGCCAGATGCTTGCTCTGGTCGGCGCGCACGTCGAGCCGCAGGCGCGGATGCGAGCGCGAGAACGCACCAAGCAGTTTCGCCAATCGGTACGCGGCAAAATCCTCGGGAATGCCGAGCCTGATCGCGCCCTCGCCGTCGGGCTGGCGCAGCACGTCGCGCGCCTCCTCGGCGAGCGATAGCAGCCGCCGCGCATAGAACAGCAGCCGCTCGCCGGCTTCGGTCGGGCGCACGTCCTTGCCGTCGCGGTGCAGCAGCACCTGGCCGACATCCTCCTCCAGCCGCTTGATCTGCTGGCTCACGGTCGATTGCGTGCGATGGACGCGCTCGCCGGCGCGGGTGAAGCCGCCGGCCTCGACCACCGAGACGAAGCTGCGCAGCAGCTCGAGATCGAGCATGGCCGCCTCCATTCGAAAATCCACTGAAGAGAAGTTAATCATTTAATTTCCAAATGACAAGCTGCGTTCCTAGATCGAGGGCTCAGGAGAATGCCCTCATGTCGCTCGCCCCATCGATTGCCGTCCCCCGCAGCCGTTTCAATCCGCTGCCGCTCACTATCGGCCTATTCTGCCTGCTCTGGAGCTATGCCTTCGTCGCCGGCAAGATCGGCGTCACCTATTGCCCGCCGTTGATCCTGCTCGCCGCGCGCTTCTCGCTGGCTGGCGTTCTGATCCTGGGCGCGACCTGGATCCGCGGCGATGGCTGGTCGCTATCCTGGCGCGACGCCGCGATCTTCGCCGTGCTCGGCATCGCCAACAACGCGCTCTATCTCGGGCTCGGCTATACCGGCCTGCAATCGGTCTCCGCCGGCCTCGGCGGGCTGATCGTGTCGGCCAATCCGGTGTTCACGGCTGCGCTCGCCGCGCTGCTGCTCGGCGAAGGCATGACCTGGCGCAAGGCGGCGGGCCTGATGCTCGGCGTCATCGGAGTCACCTTCATCGTCTGGCACCGTTTGTCGGTGGGTACCGACAGCCTGCACGGCATCCTGTTCACGCTGGCTTCGCTGGCCTCGATCGTTGCCGGCACCATCCTGTTCAAGCTGCTCGCGCCGAAGGGTTCGTTGTGGATCGGCAACGGCATCCAGAATATCGCCGCCGGTATCGTGCTGGCGCCGATCGCGCTCACCTTCGCCGATGTTCACGCGATCGTGCTCACCCCGAGCCTGGTCGGCGCCTTTGCCTTCCTCGTGCTCGGCGGCTCGATCCTCGCCTATCTGCTCTGGTTTCATCTCCTGAAAGTGTGCGGAGCGACGGCGGCAAGCAGCTATCATTTCCTGATGCCGCCGCTCGGCATGCTGTTCGCCTTCGTCGTGCTCGGCGAACACGTCGAGGCCCGCGATTTGCTCGGGATCATTCCAGTCGCGCTCGGCATTTATCTGGTGACGCGGCCGGCAAAGCCCGTGTCGTAACAGGAGTTCATCATGCCCGTTTCCATCACCCTGATCGGCGGCCCCACGGCGCTGATCGAGATCGACGGCTTTCGCCTGCTCACCGACCCGACCTTCGATGCGCCCGGTGCCTATCAACTGCCGCATGTGAAGCTGGAGAAGACGATCGGACCTGCGGTGAGGCCTGACGCGATCGGCCCGGTCGATGCGGTGCTGCTCAGCCACGACCAGCATTCCGATAATCTCGACAATTCCGGCCGCGAATATCTCTTCAAGGTCAGGCGCGTGCTGACGACCGAGGCGGGCGCAAAGCGCCTCGGTCGCCATGTCGAGGGCCTTGCGCCCTGGAGCGCCGCGCATCTGAGGGACGGCGACGGCAATACGCTGACGATCACCGCGACGCCCGCGCGCCACGGCCCGGCCGGCATCGAGCCGCTGTCGGGTGATGTCATCGGTTTCGTGGTGTCGTCGAGCCGGAAGGACACGCGTCCGGTCTATATCAGCGGCGACACCACCTGGTTCGACGGCGTCGCCGAAGTCGCGCGCCACTTCAAATGCGGGGTGGTGCTGCCCTTCGCGGGCGCGGCGCAAACGCGCGGGCCGTTTCATCTCACCATGGACACCAACGACACCATCGAGACCGCGCGTGCCTTTCCCGATGCGATGATCGTGCCGGTGCACACCGAAGGCTGGGCGCATTTCCGCCAGAACAGCGAGGATCTGCGCAAGACCTTCGACGTGCTCGGCTTCGGGACGCGGCTACGCCTGCTGGAGCCGGGCGTGCCGACGGTGATCGAGGCGCCGTAGCCTCCCAACGTCGTCCTGGCGAAAGCCAGGACCCATTACCCCGACTGTCTATGATTGCGGGACGCTGTGGCCAGAGCACTCCCCAACAACAATGTCCTGTGGTTATGGGTCCTGGCTTTCGCCAGGACGACTCGGAGAGATTGCTGTTGGCCCTCGCAATGACGGAGTATGCCGTTAGTCCTTCCGGAACACGATCGACGCCATCCATCCCGTCATCAGCGCCATCGCCGCGGTGGCGAGGCCATAGATCAGCCCGTTCTGCCGCGCGGTGGTGGCGACGAACTGCTCGAAGCCGACCTTGACGATCTCGAAGGCGGTCTCGGTCTTGCCGATGAACGCGCCGTTCGCAAACAGCTTGATCTCCACTTCATAGGTGCCGATCGGCACCTCCGCCGGCAGCGGAATGCCGGTGCGGAACAGCGTCGGCGTCAGGAACGTCACCGCGCTCGCATCCTCGCGGTAGAGGCCGCGCTGGGTGCGCAGACGGATGAAGGCGGAACGGAACGCGTCGTTCGGCACCACGTCGGCATAGTCGCCGCTGACGCGCTGGGTCAGCCGCACGTTGTTGAGCCCGATCTGCTGCCGCCGCGCGATCTCGGTCGAGGTGATGGTGTCGAAGGGACGGTTGGCGAACAGCGCCAGATAGCTCGGCACCTGCAGGAATTGCCGGTAGTCGGTGTTGATCCAGATGCCGAAGGTGCGTTCTTTCCGCCGCGTCACCATGTCGGCGCGCGGGCCCATCACGGTGACCACGAGATCGTAAGCCGTGCGGTCGGCCGGTGTCGTCGCGTCCTTCTCCACCGAGCCGAACAGCACCAGCTCCTCGCCCGAATAATTCGGCGTCACGGTGACGCGGTGGTTGGAGACCGACACGATCAGCCGCTCGGCGCGCGCGGCCGAGCCGAGCAGCAGGACGAGAAGGAGGGCGAGCAGCGCGCGCATCAGGTGCTCACTCCCAGCTCGCGGATGGTGAAGAGATCCTCGGGCCGGATCACCAGCTCGATCGCGAAGCGGACCCCGACCGAGAGGATCAACAGGCCCAGCAGCAGCCGCAGCTGCTCGCCGCGGATCTTCTGGCCGGCACGGGCGCCGAACTGCGCGCCGGTGACGCCGCCGACCATCAAGATCAGCGCCAGCACGGCATCGACGAGGTGATTGGTCACTGCGTGCAGCATGGTCGCAAACAGCATCGTGACCAGGGTGAGGACCATGGAGGTCCCGATCACGGTCGAGGTCGGCACCCGCAACAGATAGATCATGATCGGCACCAGGATGAAGCCGCCGCCGATGCCCATGATGGCGCCGATGAAGCCGATCACGATGCCGACGACCACCACCGGAATCACCGACAGGTAGATCTTCGAGCGCTTGAACCGCATCTTCAGCGGCAGGCCGTGGATCCAGTTATGCGTGCGGCGTGGCGGCACCGCGCCGCGACGGGTCCGCATCAACGCGCGCAGGCCTTCGGAGAACATCAGGCTGCCGACGGTGCTGAGCAGCAAGACGTAAGAGAGCGCGATCATCAGGTCGAGCTGGCCGAGCGCACGGAGCTGGGTGAAGGTCCACACGCCCAGCGCCGTGCCGGTCACGCCGCCGCAGAGCAGGACGCTCGCCAGCGCCGGATCGATCGCGCGCCGCCGCCAATAGGACAGTGCGCCGGAAAAGGACGAGGCCGCGATGTGGCTCGTGACGGAGGCAACCGCGACCGCCGGCGTGATGCCGATGAAGATCAGCAGCGGCGTCATCAGGAAGCCGCCGCCGATCCCGAACATGCCGGACACGAAGCCGACCGCGGCGCCCATGGCGAGCACCAGGAAGACGTTGACCGGAAGATCGGCGATCGGAAGGTAGAGCTGCATTGAACCACGCCGGCGGGCGGGACGGATCGACTAACGCGGATTGCTCGCGGGAAGGTCGGAACGATTGCCGCCCCCTTCAATAGCGGAATTCGCCGCAGGGGTGGATCAGGAATTTTGGGCGTGGTGAATGACGGATCAGATGGCTGCGTCACTGCGCGCTGAGTAGCTCGCCACATTCTCCCCTGTCATACCCCGGCTTGACCGGGGCATCCAGTACGCCGCGGCTTCTCCGCACCACACCGGCGTCTCTGGAATACTGGGTCGCCCGGTCCCGGCTCCGCCAAGGCTACGCCGGGGCCACAAGGGTGCTCGGCCGCCGAAGCTTCAGCGAAGGCGGCAAGCCGGGCGACGACAAGAGACGACAAGAGGAGAGTGCGACCGCTCTCAATGCGCCGCCGAGGCCGAGCGCTTGGTCGCGACTTGCTTCGGTGCGGGCTTGGCGCTCGCCTGCGGCGCGCTGTCCCAGCCGCCGGCGGGCGTCGCGACATTGACGGCATCGTCGGGCTGCGGCTCGGCGCTAAAAGTCTGGATCGCGAGCTTGGCGGCGGCGAGCGATTGCGGTTCGAGACGCTTGGCGACGTCGTCGCGCTTGCCGGCCGCATCCGCATCGCCCTGGGCCGCTGCCAGGCTGAACCATTTGTAGGATTCGGCGAGGTTCTGCTCGACGCCGATGCCGCGGGCATAGAGGATGCCGAGGTTGAACTGGCTGTCGGCGACGCCGCGATCGGCGGCTTTGCGGAACCACTGGGCCGCGCTCTTGTAATTGGCGCCGCGTCCGCCGCCGTCGGCATCGAGCACCGCCAGATTGTGCATCGCCTTGGCGTTGCCGCGCTCGGCAGCCTGCGTGTAGTAGCGGCGGGCGATGTCGGCGTCCTTCTTCACGCCAAGGCCCTTCTCATAGAGCGTGCCGAGGCGGAAGGTCGCGGGCACGACGCCGGCCTGCGCCGCGCGGTCGTACCATTTGGCGGCTTCATCGTAGTTCGTAGTCACGCCCTTGCCCTCGGCAAAGCGCACGCCGATCTCGTAGGCCGCAGTCGCATCGCCCTTCATCGCGGCGGTGCGCAGGCCCGGGCCGCCGATGCCGTCAGGCAGCTTCTCGCTCGGCGGCACCTGGATGAGGCCGAGCTTGACGCGGCTCGTGCCCGACAGTGCGCCGGTGACGTCGCTGGAGGCAGGTGGCGGCGGGGCCACGGCAGGCGCGGGCGGGATTTCGACCGAGGCCGAGCCGCCCGGATTGGCGGCCGGCGCCGGCGCGGCATTGTTCTGGGATTGTCGTCCGATCGGCGTCGGCGAGGTCATCGACGGCGTGACCTGCTCGGGCATTGCGGGCTTGCTCTCGACCGGGGGCGGGGGAGCCAGCGGGGTGGGCTGGCTCGACGTATTCTCCATGGCCTGCGGCGCTGGCGGCACGCTGCCGCCTTCGAGCAGGTTCATCGCCATCTTGAAGGTGCCGAGCACGATCACGACCACGCTCGCGCCGACCAGCAGCGAGCGGATCTTCGCGGTGATGGTCGAGCCGCCGTCCTTGCCCTTGTCCTTGGACCGATCAGCCCCGGCCTTGGCGGCGCGGCCGGTCTTTTCCGGCTGCGCGGCGGCGGCCTGGGCGGCGCGGCGCGCAGCGGCGATGAAGCTCGACGACGACACCGGCTCTTTCGGAGCAGTGGGAATTCCGCTGATCGCGCTCTCGGATGCGGCGATGCGCTCCGACGGCGTGGCGGCGCGGCCACCCGGCCGGGTGCCCGGCTCGAGCGGATGATCCGGCGGCAATTCCGGCGCCAGCGCAGCCCGCGCAGGCGCGGTGTGCGGCTCCAGGATTTCGCTGATCGCCCGCGGCGGCAAGGGTGATGTGACTTGCGGTGCCGCCGGCACCGGCGGTGGCGCGGCGGGGGCGGCGGCATGGAATTCGCGCGGCGCGGCGACGAAGGCGGCTTGCGCGGCGGCCGGGTTCGGAAGCTCCGGCTTCGGATCGTATTTCGGCTGCTGCTGTGGCGGCCGCGGCTCGCGCGCCATCGGCGCGGGCTCCATCGGAGCGGGCATCTGCGGCGCAGCGGCGGGCGGCGCGGTGCGCACCGCGCGAAGATCGCCCTCGATCATGGAGAGGCGGTCGACGACATGACCGAGCGTGTTGTGAACGGCTTCGAGCGAATCCTGCGTATGCCGGTTGGTCTCGGCCTGGCTGAAGCGGATGTCGGAGAGCTCGCGCTTGACGAGATCGACCATGCCGGAATCGGCAGTCGGCGCCGAATTGCGGCTCTCGGCCAGCGCGGAATAGGTCGCCTGCTGCCGTTCCAGGTGCCTGAGGATATCGTGCAGCCCGTCCTCGACGCGGCTTAGATTGCCGCTGCGCGGATCGGAGGCGGCCTCGATCCGCTCCAGCAGATAGGAGACGCGCTGCTCGAGATGGGCGAAGGTCGAGGCCGAGTCGTTGCCGACCTGCATGCGGTCGAAGCGGTCCGACAGCGCACGGATCGCAGCTTCCAGGTGCTCGGTGCTCTCGGCCGGCTGCGGCCGCTCGCGCGTCTCGAGCGCCGCGGTGAGCGCCGCGATGCGCTGCTCCAGCACCGCGAAGCTGTCACTGGGGCCGGAGGCGCGGGTGATCTGGTCGACCTTGGATGACAGCAGCTGCACGTCTTCGGACAGACGCGCCAGCGCTTCGTTGGAGGCGACGTTGGAGACGATGCTGCGCAGCGCCGAGATCGCGTCTTCGAGCTGGCGCACCGTCGAGGGATCGTCATTGGCGCGCAGGATCAGATCGAGCTTGGCGCCGAGATTGCGGATCGCCTCGTCATAGCCGGTGAGTTGCTCGGCCGGCGTCAGCGTGCGCAGCACCTGCTTGATGTCGGACAGCGCGCGCTCGATGCCGGAGAGAACCTGGCCGTCGGTGCCGTTGGAGCGGGTCTCGTCGATGCGACGGTGCAGCGAGCGGATTTCGTTCTCGATCGATTCGATCGCGCGCCGCGGCATCGCCTCGGTGATGGCACTGCGGATCTCGGCAAGCTCGCTGCGGAAGGCGGTGATCGCCTGCTCGGTATTGTCAGGGCGCTGGAGCGACTCGATCTGGCTCGTGATCTTGAGCAGATGGCGCTCGAGCGACGAGAAATCCGGCCCCGGCTGCGGGGGCGGCGGCGCGTAGGCGGGGGCGGGTGGCGCAGCCATCGGCGCAATCGACGGCGCGGCGCGTGGCGGCATCTGCCTGGGCGCAAAGCCGTCGAGCTCGCTCTGTCGCGCCGTGATCTCGGCGACCGCGACGTCGAAAGACGCGGGGCTCAGGGGCGGCGAATTGCGATAGACCTGGGCTGCCGCGCGCTCGACCGCATCGGCCTGGCGCTGGCGCGTCTCGACCGGTGGCGGTGCCGGCCGCTGGGCCTGAGGCTGCTGCGGCTGCGGCTTCGAGATCTGCGACAGCCGCGCATCGAGCCGCGAGATCGCATCATTGAGCTGGCGCGCGACGCCCTGCTCGCGCGACATGTCCTGCCGCGAAGTATCCTGGCGCTGGGCGGGCTTTGAAATCCGTTCGATCTGCTGGGTGATCGCGTCGAGCCGCTGGTGGATGTCGGCGACTTCGCGGCTTTCCTGGCTCGGTCCTTGCGGGACGTGGTGCGGACGCTGGTCGTAAGGTGCGCGAAAGTTCGGTGGCGCTGTCTCGCCGAGCGTGGAGTTCAGCCAATCGTTGAGTGACATGCCGGCTCTGCGCGCAGCAGCTTCGGCCCGCTCCCGGACGGAGGGATCGATGCCGTCAACACTCCACGATACGCGCGAATTCATGACTCTGTCCGGTTCCGACTCCGGCGCCCCACCCGGCGCCTCCAGCCTCCCCACGCGTGCCCGGTTGTAAACACAACCGAATTTGGCGCAGGTCGTCTGCCTCGAAAACCGACTTTTTCCTGTTACGGTAAATAACGAGTTAAGGAACGCCGGCGCGGGTGTCTTAAAGTTGGATGGGGGTGTTGGTTGTGGCGCCCGTCCGGCCGCCAAACAACCGGTGTCATGCTCCGCGAAAGCGGGGCATCCAGTACACCGCGGCTTCTCGATTCCAGCCGCGCCGCCTCTGGAATACTGGATCGCTCGCTTTCGCGGGCGATGACAGCGGAGACGGTGGTGAGAGTTCGAGGCTCGCCAGCCCTCAGCCCTTCTCGCGCTTGCCGTCTTCCAGCGGCACCACCGTGGCCTTGCCGCTCATCGCCGAGAGCGCCTCCAGCGCCTCCTCGCAGAAATCTGCCACCATCTGCTCGTGCCGGGCCCCTAAGCGGAGCAGGAGCAGATTGCCGAGATCGAGCCTGCCCTCCGCCGTTCCGTCCGGAAAACGCTTCTTCAGGATGCGCTCGTAGTTGGCGTGGCGGTCGCGGTGGTGCTCCAGCCGGGCCATCAGATCGGTGCGCAGGGGCTCGATGTCGATGCTGTCGAGCGCATGGAGGCGGACCAACAGGTCGTCCTTGGTCGAAGCCGGCGTGCTTGGCCGCGCGGCCCAGTGCCGCAGCGCTGTTCTGCCCTCGGGGGTGAGCGTATAAACCAGCTTGTTCGGCTTGCCTGTCTGCACGACCTCGCGGCCCTGGATGTGGCCGCGGTCACGCAGCTTGGAGAGCTCGCGGTAGATCTGCTGGTGGTCGGCCTTCCAGAAGAAGCCGATCGAAGAATCGAACGTCTTGGCGAGCTCGTAGCCCGTCATCGGACGTTCCGTCAGGCATGCGAGGATTGCGTCGCCGAGCGCCATGACCGGCCTCCCTTCTTAGGTCTGACCAACCTGCTTGACTTTATGCGCATCGGCGCATATGCGTCAATGTGCATATGAGGCAGCTTGCAGACGGGGCCCGAGACCCCGACTGAAAATCCAGCGGAATCAACCTTCTCGCTACTGTGCATGGGGTTGTTTTCGCATTTATGCCCTTGCCCTAGGGAGGCACCTGAGAATGACCGGCCTCGATTCCTGGTACGCCTACATGAAGTCTCACGACCGCACTGCGCTTTGGGACCTTCTGCACCCGGATGCCGTGTTCGAAAGCCCCGTCGTGCACACCCCGCAGCGAGGGCGCGACATCACTTTCAAATACCTCTCCAGCGCCGAGAAGGTGCTCGGCGGCCCCGGCTTCACCTATGTCGGTGAATGGCGGCGCAGCGACAATGGCGCCGTGCTCGAATTCAAGACCATCATCGACGGCATCGAGATCAACGGTGTCGACATCATCAGCTTCGACAGCGAAGGACGCATCACCCATTTCAAGGTGATGGTGCGTCCGATCAAGGCCATCAACATGCTGCATCGCCTGATGGCGGAGCAGCTTGCCGCCCAATCATGACCCTGCCCTGAGGTTGCGGAACCCGCTAAGCTCGCGGGCAAGGCTGCGCCGCAGGAATCACGACATCACCACTTCAAGCCCCATGCCGGGAGAACGCCATGCCGATCTATAAAGCCCCTGTCGAAGACGTGAATTTCCTGCTCAACGACGTCTTCCAGATCGATCGCTACGACAATCTGCCGGGCTTCTCGGACGCGTCGAGCGACGTGCGCGAGGCGATCCTCGGCGAGGCCGCCAAGCTCGCCGAAGAGGTGCTGCAGCCGCTCAACCGTGTCGGCGATCTCGAAGGCTGCAAGCGTACTGAGGACGGCAGCGTCACCACGCCGAAGGGTTTTAAGGACGCCTTCAAGCAGGTCGTCGAGGGCGGCTGGCTCGGTCTGTCGGCGCCGACGGAATATGGCGGCCAGGGCTTGCCGGTGACGCTGAGCCAGGCAGTCAACGAATTCCAGATCTCCGCCAACATGGCGTTCTCGATGTATGGCGGCCTCACCATGGGCGCGACCGCGGCGCTGCTGGTGCACGGCACGCCCGAACAGAAGCAGACCTACGTGCCGAAAATGGTCGCCGGCGAATGGACCGGCACCATGAACCTGACCGAGCCGCATTGCGGCACCGATCTCGGCATGCTGCGCACCAAGGCGGTGCGCCAGGCCGACGGCAGCTTCAAGATCACGGGCACCAAGATCTTCATCTCGGCCGGCGAGCATGACCTCGCCTCCAACATCATCCACCTCGTGCTCGCCCGCATCGAAGGCGCGCCCGCCGGCATCAAGGGCGTGTCGCTGTTCGTGGTGCCGAAATTCCTGGTGAATGCCGATGGTTCGGTCGGGCAGCGCAATGGCGTGGTCTGCGGCTCGATCGAGCACAAGATGGGCATCCACGGCAATTCCACCTGCGTGATGAACTACGACAACGCCACCGGCTGGCTGATCGGCGAAGAGAACAAGGGCATGCAGGGAATGTTCGTGATGATGAACGAGGCTCGCCTCGGCGTCGCCGTGCAGGGCCTCGCGCAGTCCGAGGTGGCCTATCAGAACGCGGTCGCCTATGCCCGCGAGCGCATCCAGGGCCGCGCACTCACCGGCGCCAAGGCGCCGGACAAGCAAGCCGATCCGATCATCGTGCATCCCGACGTGCGCCGCACGTTGCTCTCCATCCGCGCCTTCAATGAAGCCGCGCGCGCCTTCGTGATCTGGACCGCGCTGAAGAGCGACGTCGCCCACCGCTCCGAGGATCCCAAGGACCGCCAGGCTGCCGACGACCACATGGGCCTGATGACCCCGGTGCTGAAGGGCTTCCTCACCGACTACGGCTTCGCCAACGCGGTGCAGGCGCAGCAGATGTATGGCGGCCACGGCTACATCGCCGAGCAGGGCATGGAGCAGTTCGTGCGCGATGCGCGTATTGCGATGATCTATGAAGGCGCCAACGGCATCCAGGCGCTCGACCTGGTCGGCCGCAAGCTGCCGCGCGACGGCGGTCGCGCCATCATGGCCTTCTTCGGCGAGGTCATGGCCTTCGCCAAGGAGAACGGCGGCGACGAGGCGCTGAAACCCTTCATCACCCCGCTCTCGACCTCGCTCGGCCATCTCCAGCAGGCCACCACCTGGCTGATGCAGAACGCGATGGCGAAGCCGGACAATGCGGGCGCTGCCGCAACCGATTACCTGCATCTCTTCGGCTTCGTTGCGCTCGGCTACATGTGGGCGAAGATGGCCAAGGTGACGCAAGCGAAGATTGCCGAGAGCGGGGCGACGCCCTATCTCTCGACCAAGCTCGTCACCGGCCGCTTCTTCATGGAGCGGATGCTGCCGGAGACCGCCGCCAATCTCGCGCGCATCCAGGCCGGCTGCGCCACCATCATGGAATTGCCGGCGGAAGCGTTCTGAGCCTGCTTCCGCTGCCCGCTCCCAATCGATCTGAACATCACACCAGGAGGGCGTCATGCCTGAGGCATTCATCTACGACCACGTTCGCACCCCGCGCGGCCGCGGCAAGGCGGACGGTGCGCTGCACGAAGTCACGGCGCTCGCGCTCGCCACCGTGCCGTTGAAGGCGCTGAAGGATCGCAACAACCTGCCCAAGGATTCCGTCGATGACGTCGTGCTCGGCGTGGTCGATCCCGTCGGCGAGGCGGGCTCCGACATCGCGCGCTTCGCAGCGCTCAAGGCCGGTCTCGGCGACGCCGTGCCCGGCGTGCAGATCAGCCGCTTCTGTGCCTCAGGTCTCGACGCCGTGAACTTCGCCGCCGCGCAGGTGATGAGCGGCCAGCATGAGCTGGTGATCGGCGGCGGCGCCGAATCGATGAGCCGCGTCGGTATCGGCGCCTCCGGCGGCGCCTGGCCGATGGATCCCTCGATGGCGGTGCCGGCCTATTTCATGCCGCAGGGCGTCTCGGCCGATTTGATCGCGACCAAATACGGCTTCTCGCGCGACGACGTCGACGCCTACGCGGTGCAGAGCCAGCAGCGCGCGGGCAAGGCCTGGGACGAGGGCCGCTTCAACAAGTCCGTAGTGCCAGTGAAGGACATCAACGGCCTCACCATCCTCGCCAGGGACGAGCACATGCGTCCCTCGACGACGATGCAGTCACTGGCGCAGCTCCAGCCCGCGTTCACGATGATGGCGCAGATGGGCGGCTTCGATGGCGTCGCGCTGCAGTCGCACCCCGAGATCGAGCGCGTCAACTACGTGCACCACGCCGGCAACTCCTCGGGCATCGTCGACGGCGCCGGCGCTGTTCTGCTCGGCAGCAAGGAGGCAGGCGCGAAATACGGCATGAAGCCTCGTGCCAAGATCCGTGCCTTCGCCAATATCGGCTCGGAGCCGGCGATGATGTTGACCGGCCCGGTCGACGTCACCGAGAAGCTGTTTGCGCGCTCCGGCATGAAGAAGTCGGACATCGACCTGTTCGAGCTCAACGAGGCCTTCGCCTCGGTCGTGCTGCGCTACATCCAGGCCTTCGACATCGACAACGCCAAGATCAACGTCAACGGCGGCGCGATCGCGCTCGGCCATCCGCTCGGGGCGACCGGCGCGATGATCCTCGGCACCGTGCTCGACGAGCTCGAGCGCACCAACAAGTCCACCGCCCTGGTGACGCTGTGCATCGGCGGCGGCATGGGCACCGCGACCATCATCGAGCGGGTGTAACGAGCTGTCGTAGGGTGGGCAAAGCGAAGCGTGCCCACCACTGCTGTCTCCGCGAACGAGGGTGGGCACGGCGCAAGAGCGCCTTAGCCCACCCTACGAGACCTTAAGTCAACCGCCGCGCCTGGCATCGGCTGCGGCACCGAGGAGCAACAAACATGTCGTACAAGAACTTCAGGGTTGAGACCGATTCCGATGGCATCGCGCTCGTCACCTGGGACATCCCGGGCCGTTCGATGAACGTGCTCGACGAGACTTCGACCAACGAGCTCGACGCCATCGTCAAGGCGACCACGGCAGACGCCGCGGTGAAGGGCGTCGTCATCACCTCGGCGAAAGAAGCATTCTGCGCCGGCGCCGACCTCTCGATGCTCGAAGGCATGAACCAGGCCTACGCAAAGCTCTTCAAGGAGCAGGGCGAGACCGCGGCGAACCAGATGCTGTTCGACCAGAGCCGCCGCTTCTCGCAGGTGCTGCGCTCGATCGAAACCTCCGGCAAGCCATGGGCGGCCGCGATCAACGGCCTCGCGCTCGGCGGCGGTTTCGAGATCACGCTATGCTGCCACTATCGCGTGGCCGCGGAGAATCCCAAGACCCGCCTCGGCCTGCCCGAGGTCAAGGTCGGCCTCTTCCCCGGCGCCGGCGGCACGCAGCGCGTGCCGCGCCTGGTGCCGCCGCAGGACGCCATGACGATCCTGCTCAAGGGTGATCCGGTCACGATCGAGAAGGCGAAGGCGCTGAACCTGATCCACGCCATCGTTCCCGCCGCCGACCTCATCAAGGCGGCCAAGGACTGGATCAAGGGCGGTGGCAAGGCGGTCGCGCCCTGGGACGAGAAGGGTTTTAAGCTCCCCGGCGGCCCGGTGTTCTCCAAGGCCGGCATGATGATGTTCCCCGCCGGCAACGCCATCTATCGCCGCGAGACCTACGACAATTATCCGGCCGCGCGCGCGATCATGAGCTGTGTCTATGAAGGCCTCCAGCTGCCGATCGACGCCGCGCTTCGCGTGGAGTCCCGCTATTTCACCTCGGTGCTGCGCTCGAAGGAAGCGGCTGCAATGATCCGCAGCCTGTTCCTGTCGATGCAGGAGCTGAACAAGGGCGCCCGCCGTCCGAAGAACGTGCCGCCCACCAAGGTGAAGAAGATCGCCGTGATCGGCGCCGGCTTCATGGGCGCGAGCGTCGGCTACGTCTCGGCCCGTGCCGGCCTCGACGTCGTTCTGATCGACCGCGACCAGGAGAGCGCCGACAAGGGTAAGGCGCACGCCCAGAAGGTGATCGAGGAGCAGATCAAGAAAGGCCGCGCCAAGCCTGGCGATGCCGAAGCGCTGCTCGCGCGCATCACGGCGACGGCGGATTATGCCGCGCTGAGGGACGTCGACCTCGTCATCGAGGCCGTGTTCGAGGACCGCAAGGTCAAGGCGGAGACCTTCGCCAAGGCGCAGGAATACCTGAAGCCCGACGTGATCTTCGCGTCCAACACCTCCACGCTGCCGATCACCTCGCTGGCCGAGAGCTTCAAGGACCAGGGCAAGTTCGTCGGCATCCACTTCTTCTCGCCGGTCGAGAAGATGATGCTGGTCGAGATCATCCTCGGCAAGAACACCGGCGATGTCGCGCTCGCGACCGCGCTCGATTACGTCCGGCAGATCGGCAAGACGCCGATCGTCGTCAACGACAGCCGCGGCTTCTTCGCCAACCGCTGCGTCGGCCGCTACGTCGCCGAAGGCAACGAGATGTTCCTCGAAGGCGTGCCGCCGGCGATGATCGAGAACTGTGCCAAGATGGCCGGCATGCCGGTCGGCCCGCTCTCGCTGTCGGACGAAGTCGCGCTCGACCTCGGCCTCAAGATCATGAAGGCGACGGAAGCCGATCTCGGCCCCAACGCCATCAACCCCGACCAGAAGAAGCTGATGGTCGAGATGGTCGAGAAGCAGGGCCGGCTCGGCCGCAAGAACAGCAAGGGCTTCTACGACTATCCCGAGAAGGGCAAGGGCCAGAAGAGCCTGTGGCCAGGCCTGTCCGCGTTGCAGCCGAAGCAGCTCGACCCTGATACGCTCGACGTCGAGGAGCTGAAGCAGCGCTTCCTGGTGGTGCAGGCGGTGGAAGCCGCGCGCACGGTCGAGGACCACGTCATCACCGATCCGCGCGAGGCCGACGTCGGCTCGATCCTCGGCTTCGGCTTCGCGCCGTTCACCGGCGGCACGCTGTCCTACATCGACTTCATGGGCACGAAGAAGTTCGTCGAGCTCTGCCACAAGTTAGAGGCCAAATACGGCTCGCGCTTCACCCCGCCGAAGTTGCTGGAAGAGATGGCGGCGAAGGGCGAGACTTTCTACGGCCGCTTCGCGCCGAAGAAGGCGGCGGCCTAAGAGAGCCAGTAGCCCGGATGGAGCGAAAGCGAAATCCGGGACAGCATCTCCTCGGATGCTGGAGTTACCCGGATTACGCTTCGCTCCATCCGGGCTACGCAGACTGCGCAGAAACAAAAGGCCGGATCATCGATCCGGCCTTTTTTATTTTCCGTGATCGAACGGCGAGAATGCGCGGCCCGATATCGGGTCACCGGCGCCGCTTCAAATCCCAGCCACGCTCGCTCCGCCCTGGCACCGCTCTTGCTAATGAATCATCGGATGACCACTAGCATTGAAGGTGTCCCGCGATGATCCCGACGGTGTCTCAAGACAGCGCAGCCGGCGTTGCGATAAGACACGCCCCGCTATTTCTGGTGGGTCGGCTGTGGCCGCGCCGCGGGCTCCTACGGCGGCGCAGAAAAATTCCCTCGTGGGCCGGCCTGGCCCTACTCGTTCTCTTCTTCGATATGGCGATGGCTATGCTCGCCTGGTTCGCCGTCGATCTCGTCCTGCATTGAGAGCTTTCCTCTGTGCAGGTGGAACGTCGCCGCCAGATAGGCCAGCTGGCCGGTAACAAGACAGCCGACGACGATTGGAATGCCGGTCCAAAATCCGAAGCCCGAGGTCTGAAGGACGGTTGCGGCAAGGATCGCGGTCGCCGGCGAGACCAGCGACAAAGCCCACACTCGGAAGAATAGCCCCGTCGCCATTCCAGTGATTGCACTCGCGAGCAAGAGGAGGAGTACGGTTGTCACGAGAGCTTCCCAGTTCGGGGGCCCGCATTGCGGGCCCTAGCTGAAGTAGAGCCAACCGGATTGCTCTCACAAGGATGGTGACCTCCGCCGAGCACGCAAGGCGGAGTTATTGTTAACTCCGACAATGCTCGTAAAATTGATTTCAAGACATCTCGAACCTCCGGGTTTCCCCGAGCGGTTCAAGCAAAAGAGCCGGATCATCGATCCGGCTCTTTATCATCTCGCCTGTTGTGATCTGGCCTTACGCTGCCTGGACCAATCCTTCCTTCTTCAGCGCTTCCTGCACCTGCGGCCGCGCCGCGACGCGGGCCTTGTAGGCGGTCAGGTTGGGCATCGCGGAGAGGTCGAACTTCATCCGGTCGCCCCAGGTCAGCATCGTGAAGAGATAGCCATCGGCGACCGTGAACTGCTTGCCCATGAGGTAGTCGCGGCCGGCGAGCTGGCTGTCGATATATTTCAGCTTGCCCATGACGCGATCCCTGAAGAAGGCCTTGGCCTCGTCGTTCAGCGCCGGGGCGAACAGCGGGCCAAAGCTCTTGTGCACCTCCGAGGTGAGGAAGTTGAGCCATTCGAGCAGCTTGTAGCGCTCGGAACTGTCGCGGGCGGGGGCCAGCGCTTTGCTTGATGCCTGATCGGCGATCATCTGGACAATCACGGGGCCTTCGGTCACGATCTCACCGCTATCGAGGCCCAGCGCAGGAACCTGGCCCTTGGGGTTCAGCTTCAGATAATCCTCGCCATTTTCGAGCTTCTTGGCTCGGATATCGACCTTGACCAGCTCATAGGGCAGGCCGGCTTCCAGGAGCGCGATGTGGGGGGACAGGGAGCAGGCGCCGGGCGAATAGTACAGTTTCATGGAATTTCCTTCTCGTGACGCTTGGTGGGGGCGAAAGAACGACTACATGCGCTTGCATGAAATAGTCAAGATTGATGCAGGTGCATCGAGTGAGGTAAAGAGCGGGCGACGAGCTTGAGCGCGACCATGAAACGCAAACCATCGACCGAGGCAACTTCGGCCTGGATCCGCCTGATGCGGGTGCAGAGCCGCGTGCTCGACTGCGTCGAGCAGGACCTGAAGAAAGCGGGGTTCCCGCCGCTCGCCTGGTATGACGCGCTGCTCGAACTGTCCCGCGCCCCCTCTGGCGAGCTGCGGCCGGTGGAGCTCGAACGCCAGATGCTGATCCCGCAATACTCGACCTCGCGGCTGATCGACCGCCTGGTCGATGAAGGCCTCGCCTCGCGGCGCGAATGCAAGATCGACAAGCGCGGCCAGTTCGTCGAGATCACGGAAGCCGGCCGCGAGTTGCAGAAGCGGATGTGGGGCGCTTATTCGGCCGCAATCGAGAAATATGTCGGTTCGAAACTATCGGATGCCGACGCCGTCAAGCTCAGTGGTCTGCTTGATCGCCTAGGCTGTTCGTGCGGCGAGATGAAATTGCCGCCCGTCGCCAACGTCAACGAAAGCACACCGTCGCGATGATCGCGCGGCAAACCAGCACGTCCGCGCGCCCGGCGGGTTCGCGGACCCTCCCCGTCACCCGCGCGTTCGGTCGAAGCGCTTTTTGATTAGAGTTTGATATGGCGCGAGACCAGATCGATATGACGCCACTGCAATCGCGCGACGAACTCGTCACGTGGTTCGAGGCCGGCTGCAAGGACCCCTCCGAATTCCGCCTGGGGACCGAGCACGAGAAGACGCCGTTCACGCTCGAAGGCCATCGACCCGTGCCTTACGAAGGCGCGCGCGGCATTGGCGCGCTGCTCGAGGGCATGAAGCTCCTGCTCGGCTGGGAGCCGATCATGGAGAGAGGCAACATCATCGGCCTCTACGACGTCACCGGCGGCGGTGCCATCTCGCTCGAGCCCGGCGGACAGTTCGAGCTCTCCGGCGCGCCGGTCGAGAACGTGCACCAGACCCAGAGCGAGCTGATGGCGCATCTGGCGCAAGTGCGCGAGATCGCGACCCCGCTCGGCATCGGCTTCCTCGGGCTCGGCATGACGCCGTCCTGGTCGCGCGCGGACATCCCGGTGATGCCCAAGGGCCGCTACAAGATCATGACCAATTACATGCCGAAGGTCGGTCAATACGGCCTCGACATGATGTACCGGACCTGCACGGTGCAGACCAATCTCGACTTCTCCTCGGAAGCCGACATGGTCAAGAAGCTGCGGGTCTCGCTCGCGCTTCAGCCGGTCGCGACCGCGCTGTTCGCCAACTCGCCTTTCACCGAGGGCAAGCCGAACGGCTTCCTCTCCTTCCGCTCCGAGATCTGGCGCGACACCGACAATGCGCGTTCGGGCATGATGCCCTGGGCGTTCGAGGACGGCATGGGTTTCGAGCGCTATGTCGACTACGCGCTCGACGTGCCCATGTATTTCGTCAAGCGCGGCGAGGACTACATCGACGTGTCGGGCTCCTCGTTCCGCGCCTTCTTCGACGGCCGCAACAACAATCTGCCCGGCGAGCGGCCGACGTTGTCGGACTGGGCCAACCATCTCTCGACGATCTTTCCCGAGGTGCGGCTCAAGCGCTATCTCGAGATGCGCGGCTCGGACGGTGGCCCGTGGGGCCGGTTGCCGGCGCTACCGGCGTTCTGGGTCGGGCTGCTCTACGACGACGTCTCGCTCGACGCCGCCTGGGAAATCGTGAAGCACTGGAGCGCGCCTGAACGTCAGGCCTTGCGCGACGATGTGCCGCGCTTCGGCTTCAAGTCGCGGATCAGGGATCGCTATCTCTTCGAGATCGCCAAGGAGTGCCTGGTCCTGGCACATGCCGGCCTGCGCCGGCGCGGCCGGATCGACCAGCTCGGCCGCGACGAGACCCGGCATCTGGAGCCGCTTGATCGCATCATCGATTCCGGCCGCACGCCGGCCGAGGAGATGCTGGATAAGTTTAATGGTCCCTGGAAGGGTTCGGTGGAACCGGCCTACGCGGAATACGCTTTCTAGACCAATAGGCTAACGATCGGGAACTGAGCGTTCATCGCACGTACAGGTTTGCGGCCATCAAATGATCGGCTGAAAAAACCTGAGCGTCGTCAATAACTCGAAAGCTGTTCCGATGGGGAAGGGTCGCCTGTCCGGGGGCGTCATCGCAAGCGTCGTGGCATGCGCCGCGCTGCTGCTTTCGCTCGTGTTTGCGAGCGTGCCGGCGCGCGCGCAGACGGCGTTCGACCGCCCGGGCGGCGACTATTTCAACACGCCGGTCACCTCGGGTGATCCCGAGGATTGTGCGCTGCTCTGCGAGCGTGACCGCCGTTGCCGCTCCTGGAGTTTCAACTATCCCGACGTCGAAGGCGGCTCGGCGGTGTGCTGGCTCAAGAACACGGTGCCGGCGCGCGTGCCGGGCAATTGCTGCATCTCCGGCGTCCGCGGCGCCGGCGTGATCGAGCCGCGCATCGAGGGCGTGGAAACTTCGATCGATCGTCCGGGCGGAGACCTGCGCAATTTCGAGCTCAAGGTCGGCGAAGGCGAGGAGGCCTGCAAGGCGGCCTGCACCGCCGACAACAAATGCCGCGCCTTCACCTATGCCCGTCCAGGCTACACCGGGCGCGAGGCGCGCTGCTTCCTGAAAAAGGAAATCAAGCCGCCGCGGCGGAAGGCGGGATTCACGTCGGGCGTGGTGCGGTAGGCAAGATGCCGTAGCCAAGGCATCGGTCCCGTAGGGTGGGCAAAGCGAAGCGTGCCCACCATTTCTTATTGCAATTGCGGAAACATGGTGGGCATGGCGCTTCGCGCCTTTGCCCACCCTACGGCATCTCACTCCGCCGCAATCACCGTAAGCTCCGGCCACAGCGCCTTCCAACGCGCGGCCTTCGCCTCGTAATTGGCAGCGGAAAAATTCAGCGCCCGATTGGGCCGCACGATCAGCCTCGCGACGTCGTCGAACCCGTGCGGCGCATAGACCTCGAAATTCCCGTCGGCCGGCCGGATGCCGAGCTGCGTATTCTCCGTGAGAAAGCGGTCGATGCCATCGGACGCGCGCCTCAAAGGCGGATAGGGCAGGCCATGCTTGTCAGGGTACCACAGATGCACACGCGCCTGGTTGCGAATCTCGACCTTGGCGCCGAGATGCGCGAGCCGCGCATTCAGCTTGCGGATCACCGCGTCCTCCGCCTCCCACGAGGTATCGGAGTCGAAATAGAACACGTCGTAATCGGCGATGCCGTGATCGATCGGGCGGCCCGTGAGCACGTTCCACACCGACTGCACCAGGCAACCTGCGACCAGCCACGCATCCGGCAGCGCGAGTCGACCGAGCTCATCGATGATCGCGGCGTTGACGGGGTTTTGCAGAGCGAGAGCGAGGAATTCGTCTTTGCTCATGGCCGACCGGAGGCTTCGTAAGGGTGGGCAAAGGCGCGCTCTTCGCGCGTCGTGCCCACCATCTCTCCACGTTGCGACAGAAGTGGCGGGCACGCTTCCGCTTTGCCCGCCCTACGATCTACGCTTTAGTCAATGCACGGCGGTGAAGAACCGCGCGAGCCTGAAGCCGGAGAGCCAGGTCCACACCGGTTGGCCGCGGATGCCGAGATCCCAGGAGCCGAGCACGGCGTCCGCGCGGCCGACCAGATTGTCGATCGGCAACAGGCCGACGCCACCGGAGCGCAGCGGCACGCGGCTGTCGGCGGAGTTGTCGCGGTTGTCGCCGAGCACGAACAGATGGCCTGCTGGCACCGTCACTTCCGGCGTGTTGTCGAGCGGGCCGTTGTCGCGCATCTTGAAGATCAGGTGCGACACGCCGTTCGGCAGCGTCTCGATATAGCGGTAGGCGGGCTCGCGGCCGCCATTGTCGTCCTCGGCAGCGCCAACGCCATCGGGCTTCAGCTCAGCGGGACGGTCGTTAATGAAGAGCTGGCCCTGCCGCATCTGGATGCGGTCGCCAGGCAAGCCGACGACGCGCTTGACCCAGGCCTGCGAGCGATCACCGGGCCAGCGGAACACGACGACGTCGCCGCGCTTCGGCGTCTCCGCGAAGACGCGGCCGGTCTCTGGCAGGTTGATCTGGATCGGCAGCGACGAGGTGCCGTAGCCATAGGGGAATTTCGAGGCGAGCAGCGCATCGCCGATCAAGAGCGTCGGCTCCATCGAGCCCGACGGCACGTAGAACGGTTCGGCCAGCGCGCCCTTGGCAATGAACACGGCGGCGACGATGCCGGCCAGCTGCATCAGCTGCCCGCCCCAGCCGCTGCTCTTCCGCTTGGTGGTGACAGTCACCTTTTCTTCCACGCTCATGCGCCCGTTCCACCTACTGTAATGCGCTCCATCAACAGCGATGGCTGGCCGACGCCGACAGGCACGCCCTGGCCGTTCTTGCCGCAGGTGCCGATGCCGGTGTCGAGCGCGAGGTCGTTGCCGACCATGCGGATGCGGTGCAGGTCGGTCGGCCCGTTGCCGATCAGCATGGCGCCCTTCAGAGGCGCCCCCAGCTTGCCGTTCTCGATCTTGTAGGCCTCGGTGCACTGGAACACGTATTTGCCCGAGGTGATGTCGACCTGGCCGCCGCCGAAATTCGCGGCGAACACGCCGTTCTTCACGGAGGCGAGGATCTCGGCGGGATCGCGCTCGCCGGCGAGCATGTAGGTGTTGGTCATGCGCGGCATCGGCACATGGGCGTAGCCCTGGCGGCGGCCGTTGCCGGTCGGCTTCATGTTCATCAGGCGCGCGTTCTGGCGGTCCTGCATGTAGCCGACCAGGATGCCGTCCTCGATCAGCACGGTGCGATTGGTCGGCGTGCCCTCGTCGTCGATCGAGAGCGAGCCGCGGCGCGAGGCGATGGTGCCGTCGTCGACCACGGTGACGCCCTTGGCAGCGACCTGCTGGCCCATCAGGCCGGCAAAGGCCGAGGTCTTCTTGCGGTTGAAGTCGCCCTCGAGGCCATGGCCGACCGCTTCATGCAGCATCACGCCGGGCCAGCCGGCGCCGAGCACGACGTCCATTTCGCCGGCGGGGGCGGGAATCGATTCCAGGTTGACGAGCGCTTCGCGCAGCGCGCCGTCGGCGGCCTCGCGCCAGCTCCTGCTCTCGATGAACTCGGCATAGCCGGCGCGGCCGCCATAACCCTTGCTGCCGCTCTCCTGGCGGTCGCCCTGGCCGGCGACGACGGAGATGTTGACGCGCACCAGCGGGCGGATGTCGCGATAGCTTTCGCCGTCGGGCCGCAGGATCTCGACGACCTGCCAGGTCGCCCCTAAGCTGACGCTGACCTGCCGCACCCGCGGATCCTTGTCGCGCAGATAGGCGTCGATCTCGGCGAGCAGTTTTACTTTGGTCTCGAAGCCGGGGGCATCGAGCGGATTGTCGTCACTGTAAAGCCGCACGTTGGTATGCGCTGGCGGGGCGGCAAAGCTGCCGGAGTAGCCGCCGCGCACGGCCGCGACTGCATCAGCGGCGCGAATCAGCGCCGGTAGCGACACGTCGGAGGAATGCGCATAGCCGACCGCATCGTCCTTGACGGCGCGCAGGCCAAAGCCCTGCGAGGTGTCATAGGTCGCCTGCTTCAGCCGCCCATTGTCGAACATCAGCGCTTCGGTCTGGCTGTACTCCAGGAACAGCTCGCCATCGTCGGCGCCGGCCAGCCCGCGCGCGACCTCGTTGCGAACCTGGTCGCGGTCGAGATTGGCGCGGTCGAGCAGGGAGGTAGTGGCAGGGTTGGTCATGCGTCCGTCCATTATCGGGGGATGTGGGGCAAGATAATGGTTTCGGACCGGTTCCGCGAGGGCGCCAAGCCTCACATTACGGAAACAATGGAATCGCCCGGTCGTCGAGCCGTCCTACGGCAGCTTGTCGTAGCCCTCACCCAGCCCGTTCAGGCTGAGCGGGAAGCCGATGCCTTCTTCAGGGGTCTCGAAGATGATGAAGGTCGCGGTCTTGGCGCTGCGGAGCTGGCCCAGCAGCTTGTCGTCCATCACCACTTCCGCGACGCAGCCGTTAGGCAGGCATCTGACGAAACCGGCGCGGCCGACGTCCTGGTTGTCGAGCTTGAGGCCGAGGCCGGAGGGCAAGAGCACGCCGAGCGGGGCGACCACCCGCATCAGGCGGCTCTTCTGGTCGGCGGTCTTGAGCACGATCACGGTCAGGCCGGCATTGGAGCGGTCTTCCGCCACCACGCTCTGGATCAAGGCGCATTGCTCGGTCTGGGCGCCGGGCGGGGTGTCGCAGCGGATCTGCCAGTCACCATGGACGGAGCGCACCGCGCCCTGCGCATGGGCAAGACCGGGCAGCGCCAGGAAGGCAACCGCCAGCAGGGCGGCCAGCATCGTGAGGCCGCCAGCCTGCCTTGCCATGCATCTCGAAAGCCCCATCGGGTCGGTCCCTCTGCTCGCCTGGGTCGCTCGCACCTGACGGACTGATACGGGAATGACGGCGTCTTGAAGGCAATTCCCAAGCAAATTCCGCGCCGCCGCGCACCACCATCGCCCGCACGAATCAGGTTCCTGCGCGGCTGTTTGCCAGTGCCTACCGCGGGCAATTCCGCTGTCAAGTCGCAGCGTACCGGGAAACGGCATTTTTGTCTGATGTTACTAGGAAATATCTTGCGGGTGATGCCTGGCAGATGAGGCCCAAGACTGCATTGCGATAGATCAAGAATTATGGTTTGAGAGGCTTGATTACGGCGTTCTAGCGATCTGGCCCCAATTCCTCTTAGAGGTATTCTTGCGCGGCGGTTTGTCAGACGGGCGGATCGAATAAGCGTTTCCCGGAAATAGGGGAATGCACGTGGGGTGATTTCGTAAGGGGAGCGCGAACGGCATGAGGATGTCGATGGGCCGGATGGGCCGGCAGTTGCTGGGATTGGCCGTGGCGGGTCTGACGCTGGCGACGGGCGGTGTGGCTTTCGCCGAGCTCGGGCAACCGGCACCGTGGGAGTGGACGCTCCAGCAATCCGGCTCGCCGGTGATGGACAACATCGTCTGGTTCCACAACTTCCTGTTGGTGCTGATCACCCTGATCACGCTGTTCGTCCTGGCGCTGCTCGTGCTCGTGGTCATCAAGTTCAATGCGAGGGCCAATCCGGTGCCGTCGCGGACCACCCACAACACGCTGATCGAGGTGGTGTGGACCCTGGTTCCTGTGCTGATCCTGGTCGGCATCGCGGTGCCGTCGTTCCGCCTCCTGTTCCTCGAGCTCGACGTGCCGAAGGCGGATCTGACCGTCAAGGCGACGGGCAAGCAGTGGTACTGGTCCTATGCCTATCCTGATAACGGCAAGTTCGAGTTCGACTCGCTGATGGCCCAGGACAAGCAGCCCCGCCTGCTCGGCGTCGACAACGAGATGGTGGTGCCGGTCAACAAGGTGATTCGGGTCCAGACCACGGGCGCGGACGTCATCCACGCCTTCGCGCTGCCGGCTTTCGGCGTCAAGATCGACGCCATTCCGGGCCGACTGAACGAGACCTGGTTCAAGGCCACCAAGACCGGCATGTATTACGGCCAGTGCTCGGAACTGTGCGGCAAGGATCATGCCTTCATGCCGATCGCGATCCGCGTGGTCGACGACCAGGAGTTCGCCTCCTGGGTCGAGACCGCGAAGAAGAAATTTGCGAGCGGCGGCACCAGCACCTACGCCTCCGCGGCCGGCCCGACGCAGTAAGCGCCGGGCGCAGGCTCGAGGGACTGAAAGCGACATGAAGGGCGGGACCGCATAAGGTCCGAATGGGACGCAAGGCAGGATTTGAAAATGGCAACGAGCGCAGCGGCACACGGCGATCACGCGCATCATGACGAGCACGCCCATCCGACCGGATGGCGGCGCTACGTTTATTCGACCAACCACAAGGACATCGGCACGATGTACCTGATCTTCGCGGTCATCGCCGGCGTCATCGGCGCCACGATGTCGATCGCGATCCGGGCCGAGCTGATGTATCCGGGCGTGCAGATCTTCCACGAGACGCACACCTACAACGTCTTCGTGACCTCGCACGGCCTGATCATGATCTTCTTCATGGTCATGCCCGCAATGATCGGCGGTTTCGGCAACTGGTTCGTGCCGCTGATGATCGGCGCGCCCGACATGGCGTTCCCGCGCATGAACAACATCTCGTTCTGGCTGCTGCCGGCCTCCTTTGCGCTGCTCTTGATGTCGACCTTCGTCGAGGGCGAGCCGGGCGCCAACGGCGTCGGCGCCGGCTGGACCATGTATGTGCCGCTGTCGAGCTCCGGTCATCCGGGCCCGGCCGTCGACTTCGCGATCCTGTCGCTGCATCTGGCAGGCGCCTCATCGATCCTCGGCGCCATCAACTTCATCACCACGATCTTCAACATGCGCGCGCCGGGCATGACCCTGCACAAGATGCCGCTGTTCGTGTGGTCGATCCTGGTGACGGTGTTCCTGCTGCTGCTGTCGCTGCCGGTGCTCGCCGGTGCGATCACCATGCTGCTCACCGACCGCAATTTCCACACGACGTTCTTCGCACCCGACGGCGGCGGCGATCCCGTGCTGTTCCAGCACCTGTTCTGGTTCTTCGGCCATCCCGAGGTTTACATCCTGATCCTGCCCGGCTTCGGCATGGTCAGCCAGATCGTCTCGACCTTTTCGCGCAAGCCCGTATTCGGCTATCTCGGCATGGCCTACGCCATGGTCGCGATCGGCGGCATCGGCTTCGTAGTGTGGGCACACCACATGTACACGGTCGGCATGTCCTCGGCGACGCAGGCCTATTTCGTCGCCGCCACGATGGTCATCGCGGTTCCGACCGGCGTGAAGATCTTCTCCTGGATCGCCACGATGTGGGGCGGTTCGATCGAATTCCGCGCGCCGATGATCTGGGCCGTGGGCTTCATCTTCCTGTTCACGGTCGGCGGCGTCACCGGCGTCGTGCTGGCGAACGCGGGCGTCGACCGCGTGCTGCAGGACACTTACTACGTCGTTGCGCACTTCCACTACGTGCTGTCGCTCGGCGCCGTGTTCGCGATCTTCGCGGGCTGGTACTACTGGTTCCCGAAGATGTCGGGCTACATGTACAACGAGACGCTGGCGAAGGCCCACTTCTGGGTCACCTTCATCGGCGTCAACATGGTGTTCTTCCCGCAGCACTTCCTGGGTCTGTCGGGCATGCCGCGCCGCTACGTCGACTATCCCGATGCGTTCGCAGGCTGGAACCTGGTCTCCTCGGTCGGCTCCTACATCTCCGGCTTCGGCGTCTTGATCTTCCTCTACTGCGTGCTCGACGCCTTCATGCGCAGGGTGCCGGCGGGCAACAATCCCTGGGGTGCGGGGGCGACCACGCTGGAGTGGACGCTGTCCTCGCCGCCGCCCTTCCACCAGTTCGAAGTGCTGCCGCGCGTGCAGTAAGCCATCGTCCGCGGCGCCCGAGACGGGCGCCGCGGCTGTTCACGAAGCGAGTTGAATTAAGTGTCCGTCCTCGACCACAACGCCATCGACATCAATCCCCGCATCTCCGAAGCGGAGGTCGGCGACTACATCGCGCTGCTCAAGCCGCGGGTGATGTCGCTGGTGATCTTCACCGCGCTGGTCGGGATGGCGATGGCGCCCGGGCATTTCCACCCCGTGCTGGCGATCACCTCGCTGCTCTGCATCGCCGTCGGTGCCGGTGCCTCCGGCGCGCTCAACATGGCGCTCGAAGGCGACATCGACGCCAAGATGTCGCGCACGGCGAACCGGCCGATCCCGCGCGGCCGCATCACCCGTCCCGAGGCGATGGCGTTCGGCATGACGCTCGCTTTCTTCTCGGTGATGACGCTCGGCATCCTCGTCAACTGGATCGCGGGCGCGCTGCTCGCCTTCACCATCTTCTTCTACGTCGTGATCTACACGATGTGTCTGAAGCGCTGGACCGCGCAGAACATCGTGATCGGCGGCGCCGCCGGCGCGCTGCCGCCGGTGGTGGCCTGGGCCGCCGTGACAGGCACGGTCGACGTCGAGCCGCTGTTGCTGTTCGCCATCATCTTCTTCTGGACGCCGCCGCATTTCTGGGCGCTGGCGCTGTTCCGCTCCGACGATTACGCCCGCGCCGGCATTCCGATGCTGCCCAACGTCTCCGGTCCCGACGCAACGCGCCTCCAGATCCTACTCTACACCATCGTGCTGATCGCGGTCGCTGCCGCACCCTGGGCGCTCGGCTATTTCGACGCCGTCTACGGCATCGTTTCGCTGATCCTTGGTGCCGGCATGCTGGTGCTCGCCATCAACGTCTACATGCGCCGCGAGCGCAGCCAGTCGCTGCGCGCGACCCGCAAGCTGTTTGCCTTCTCCATCCTTTATCTGTTCGCGCTATTCGCGACCTTGCTGGCCGAGGTCGTGTTCCGGGCGCTTGCTCCGATGGCATGGGGCGCATGAGGCAGGGATGGCCGACAAACCCGAGCCAGATGGAATCGTCCTCACCGAGGCGCAGAAGAAGAGCCGTCGTCAGCGCTCGATCGCGATCGCGCTCGCGCTCGGCGTGCTCGTGGTGCTGTTCTTCGCCGTCACCATGGTCAAGGGACCGGCGGTTCTAGTGCGGCCGATGTAGGGAAGATGGATCACGAGCCGACCATATCGCAGGACGTCAGCGCCAAGCCGGCCAAGCGCCGCGGGCTGGGTCGCGATGTGGTGGTTGCTTCCATCTGCGGCGGCGTGGTGGCGCTGATGGTGGGGGCATCCTACGCGGCAGTGCCGTTCTACAACTGGTTCTGCCGCGCTACCGGCTTCAACGGCACCACCCAGGTCGCGACCTCCGCGCCAGCGACCGGCCCGATCGCGCGAAAAATCTCGGTGCGTTTCGATTCCAACGTCGCGCCGGGCCTGCCCTGGAAGTTCGAGCCCGAGCAGAGCGAGATCGAGGTCAATATCGGTCAGGTCACGACCATCTACTACACCGTGACCAACCAGGCCGCGCGCACCACCGCGGGCCAGGCCGCCTATAACGTCGCGCCGCTTACGGTCGGGTCATATTTCCAGAAGATCAACTGCTTCTGCTTCACCGAGCAGACCATGGCGCCCGGCGAGAAACGGGAGATGCCGGTCGTGTTCTACGTCGATCCGTCGATCGCCGACGACCACGAGAACGACGGGCTGAACACGATCACGCTGTCCTACACGTTCTATCCGGTGAAGGATCCCGTGGTGAAGCCGCTGGCATCCGGCGAACGCGACAAACGCAAGGGAAATCTCTGATCGCCGGGCTCATGGCTCGGGGGGTTGGACACAAGGGGATAAGTGCCTGATAGGCACGGGATTGAGGAGAGAGACCGCAAATGGCAACGGCGCACACCAAGCATCACGACTATCACCTGGTCGATCCCTCTCCCTGGCCGGCCGTCGGCTCGCTGTCGGCCTTCATCATGGCGGTCGGCGCGATCGCTTGGATGCATCACATGTTCTCGGCTGCGCCGATCGTGTTCGGCGTCGGCACCGTCGGCGTGCTCTACACCATGGCGAGCTGGTGGGGCGACGTGATCAAGGAAGCCCAGTACAAGGGCGACCACACCCGCGTCGTGCAGCTCCATCACCGCTACGGCATGATCCTGTTCATCGCCTCCGAGGTGATGTTCTTCGTGGCCTGGTTCTGGGCCTATTTCAACGCGGCGCTGTTCCCGGCCGACGCCGTCCATGCCACGCGCGATGCGGTGTTCGGCTGCGGCCTCGGCACCCAGGCCGGCGCCTGCTCCGTTCCCGGCACCTGGCCGCCAAAGGGCATCGAGACCTTCGATCCCTGGCATCTGCCGCTCCTGAACACGCTGATCCTGCTCACCTCCGGCACCACCGTGACCTGGGCGCACCACGCGCTGCTCGAGAACGATCGTCAGGGCCTGAAATACGGCCTGATCCTCACCGTCGTGCTGGGTGCGCTCTTCACCTGCGTGCAGGCCTATGAGTACAGCCACGCGGCGTTCTCGTTTGGCGGCAACGTCTACGGTGCGACCTTCTTCATGGCGACCGGCTTCCATGGCTTCCACGTGCTGGTCGGCACCATCTTCCTGCTGGTTTGCCTGTTCCGCGCCTATGCCGGCCACTTCACGCCGAAGCAGCATCTCGGCTTCGAGTTCGCCGCCTGGTACTGGCACTTCGTCGACGTGGTCTGGCTGTTCCTGTTCCTCTGCATCTATGTCTGGGGACACGGCGCCGAGACCATGGCCCACGGTGCGCACTGAGCCTGCGAGGCAGATGATCAGAAGGGGCGGCCGCTGGGCCGCCCTTTCGCTTTCCGGCCGCCGGAAGCTTCGGCGGAAACTGTGATAGAGTTTGCCATCATGAACGACACCACCGGCCCATCCGAGTCCGACACCACCGTCCTGCAAAGCGCGCTGCGCGGGCTCGCCTGCAAATGTCCGCGCTGCGGCGAAGGCAAGCTCTATGCGGGCTTCCTGACGCTCGCGCCTCGCTGCGACCGCTGCGGGCTCGACTACGCTTTCATCGATAGCGGTGATGGTCCGGCGATCTTCATCATCATGCTGGCCGGAGCGATCGTGGTCGGCTGCGCGCTCGTCGTCGAGGTCAAGTATCAGCCGCCGTTCTGGCTGCATGCGGTGCTCTGGCTGCCGCTGATCCTCGCCACCACGCTATTGCCGCTGCGCGCGATGAAGTCGCTGCTGATCGCGCTGCAATTCCACCACAAGGCAGCGCCGGGCCGGCTCATCGACCGCGCGAAATGAACGGGAGTGTGCGCAAGCCTCGCGTGGTCGGCTTTGCGCTGTTCACGTTGCTCCTGACGGCCGTCTTCGTCGCACTCGGCATCTGGCAATTGCAGCGCCGGACAGCCAAGCACGAGTTGATCGCCGCTCTCACCGAACGGCTTGCGGCCGCGCCGGTCGCGCTGCCTGCGCCCGCGCAATGGGCTGCGCTCAATCCCGCGCGCGACGAATTTCGCCGCGTCAGCTTCACCGCAATCTACGCAGCCCTGCCCGATGCGATGGTCTATTCCTCCGGCTCGGCCGTGCGCAAGGACGCCGCCGGCCCCGGCACCTGGGCGTTCCTGCCGGCGCGGCTTCCGAGCGGTGAGATGGTCGTGATCGATGCCGGCTTCGTGGAGAACACGATGCAGGATCGCAGCGTCGAGGATCGCGCGGTGAGTCAGCTCGTCACGGGTCAGCCGGCCGTGCTCACCGGCTATCTCCGGTTCCCGGAACCAGCAGGCTGGCTGACGCCGGCGGAGAACCGCGACAAGCGACTCTGGTTCGTGCGCGATCATCTGGGAATCGCGAGCGCGCTCGGCTGGGGGACGGTTGCGCCGTTTTATATCGACCTGGAGCAGCCGATGCCCGAGAACGGCATTCCACGTCCCGGTCCGCTCGACGTGCATTTGAAAGACGATCACCTGCAATACGCCATCACTTGGTTCTCGCTCGCAGGCGCCCTGTTGATCGCTTTTGCGGTGTGGGTGAGGGGGCGGCGGCCGAGCTGAATTTGTCCGTAGATCCACGAGGAAACCCGGTATCGCCCGGGCTTTACCGTTCAGCGCATATTCACGAGTGTAGTCCTAAGCCGCCAGTGCTTGTCCCCGGCAGAGGATTGCAGCGTGAGTGATTTTGATCAGATGGGAATTGTCGTCGACTGGGTGGACGCCTGTCGGAAGGGCGACCTCACGACGCTGCTCGATCTCTATGCCGACGACGCCCAGCTCGAATGCATGTGCAACGGCATGCACCGATATTGCGGCCGGAGCGAGCTCGAAGCCTATTGGCAGCCGCGGCTCAGCGCCTTCGCGTCGGTGGGTTTCGGACTGGAGGAGATCCATCCCGCGCCTCATGGCGTCGAACTCGAATATTCAGTCGCCGGCGCGCTGCACATTCATGCTTCGTTTCGCTTCAGCCCCGAAGGCAAGATCCGCAGCACGCTGTGCGAGCCGGCGCGGCAGAGCGCGCATGCCGGTTGCGCGTGCTAAAGCATGATCCGGAAAAGTGCGCAGCGGTTTTCCGAAAAGATCATGCTCAAGCAATAACCTAAAGCGCGATGACGATTCACCCCAATCTCATCGCGCTTTAGCCTGATGATGGCGCATCCCGCGTCGTCTTGACCGGAAGACGGCAGCGCACATAGGTTCGGTCATCCGCGCGCAGCAGTGACAGCGATCCGCTGAGCGCGCGCACGCGCTCATGCATGCCGGTCAGACCCCGGCCGAAGACGTTGCCGGCGGGAAAGCCGCCGCCGTCGTCGGAGATCTCGATGACGAGCGTCTCGCCGGCGGCAGTCGCCTGCACATGGGCATTGCTGGCTTTGGCATGGCGCAGCACATTGGTCAGCGCCTCCTGGATCACGCGATAGACGGTCTGGGCGAGCGGTCCGTCGATCCCGTTGAGACCGGGATCGATCGTGGCCGTCAGGCCGATATGCGGTGACTGCTTGCCAAAGTTTTGCAGCAGTGTCTGCACGCTGGTCGCGAGGCCCAGCTCCTCGATATAGAGCGGTCGCAGCCGGTCGAGAATACGGCGGTTGGTCTGCTGGAGCGCCTCGACCGATTGCAGCACCTCCTGCGCCGAATTGCCGAGATTTCCTGCAGGTCGCGATGCCTCGATCAAGGCGATCGTCCCGGCGCGGATACTGAACAACAGCGGTCCGAGTTCGTCATGCATCTCGCGGGCGAGGTCGCGCCGCTCGTCATCCTGGAGCGACACCAGGCGGTGCAGGAGGTCGCGATTGTCCGCGCTCAATTGCGCCAGCGTTGCGGCCAGCGCGTTGGCCTCCTCGCAGCTCTGCCGGATCTCCGGCGGGCCGGCGACGGGAATCGGCGTTGCGTAGTCGCCGCGCCGTATCCGCGTGAGCCCCTCGCCGAGATTTCGCAGGGGCCGCAGCGCCGATCCTGCGAAGACATAGGCGATGGTGCCCGTGAGCACCATGAGCGCGAGGACGAGGCAGATCAGCGCGAGAAAGCCGATCCATTTCTCGAACAAGTCGGCCGACAGGTCCGGGAGGAAGACGAGATCTCCTACACGCCTGCCGTCGATGATGACCGGGGACGCCGCGTCCATCTCCGGGATGACAAGCAGCTCGATGAACCATTGCGGCACGCCATGCAGGCTGCGCAGGCCGCCTTTCGGGGAGGGCGCGGGACCCTCCTCGGCGGCGCGGAATTGGATATCGGAGGAGGTACCCAGGGAATGGACAAAGGCATCGAGTGTCTGCCGTGGATTGTCCGACGCGTGCAGGGTGTTGTTGAGCGCGGTGGCGATTGCCCGGGCCGAACGCTGGCGCGGCTCATTCTCCTCAGCGAGCTGGCCCCCTGCGAAGGTCTGAAGCAGCATGCCGCCCAGGATCAGTGCCGCGAGAAGACTCGCGCCAAGCGGAAGAAACAATTGCGTCCGGAATGAGAGCCGTTGCCACATTAGGTCAATTCTAACGTGTTTTGGTGGGATTCTCTCTTTCCATTTGTTCCCGCCGGTCTATGAGTCGAAAAACAAGAGAGCGCGCGATGCAAGATACCGCCAGACCGGCGACCAGGGTCCTGATCGTCGACGACCATCCCGTGGTGCTGTCCGGTTGTCGCACCCTGTTCGCCTCCGACCACTCGATCCGTATCGACGAGGCGACCGACGCCAAATCCGGGCATCGCGCCTATGTCAGCAAGCGGCCCGACGTCACCGTGATCGACATCAGCCTGCCTGATGTCTCCGGATTCGAGCTGATGCGACGCATCCGCAAGGACGATCCGGGCGCCAAGATCATCATGTTCAGCATGAACGACGATCCGGCCTTCGTGGTGCGGGCGGTCGAGCTTGGGGCGCAGGGTTATGTCTCCAAGGGCGACGATCCCAGGATCCTGCTGAAAGCGGTGCGCAAGGTGGTCGCAGGCGACAATTTCATCTCGCCGCAGCTCGCGGAAGCCGTGACGTTTTCCGGTGCGGCGATCAAGGCCAATCCCGCCTCGCAGATGACGCCGCGGGAGCTCGAGATTCTCCGCCTGCTCGGACGCGGCGACAAAATCGTCGAAGTGGCCGAGGCGCTCGGTATCTCCTACAAGACCGTCGCGAACACCACGTCCCTCCTCAAGCAGAAGCTCGGGGCCAAGAACCATTCCGATCTGATCCGGATCGCCGTGGAAATCGGGATGAATTGATCTCCCGCCAACGACCGAACCGGCTGCTCCAGGATGCAGCGGTTCGGTCGACGGATCGGCGTCGCCATCGGCCGGGCAATGCATGGGCGATGGCTGGCACCCTCCGCCGACCCAATCGGTCGCCACGGCATTCGTTCCTCAGGTCGGCCATGGTTTCGGGAGAAAGCGGCAATACAAAGCGAGTCATTGCACGTAACCGCGACAGAATGCCCTGAGCGCGCCGGGAAAAATAGGAACGTCGTTCGTCGCCTGCCGTTTTGGCTCTTGACGATTTGATTGCAGCTGACGAAAGCTTGAGCGAACAGTTTTAGCGGGTCGGGGGACCCGACGAGGCAAACCGGTCTGCACACAACGACAGACCTTCCAAGAGAAGGGCTGCGGCAATGCCGCAGCCCTTTTTCATTCAGCAACGAGGGCGACCGGAAGCGGTTTCCCGATGCCGCAAAACACTTTATGGTGGCCGAAAGCCGCTGGCTGTTAACAAGTATTTTCGTAAAATCAAAGGCTTAACGAGCGGGCTCAGGCTCGGTCGGCCTTTGGAGGGCAGTTTGACTCGTTATATCTCGACCCGGGGCGAGGCCCCCGAACTCGGCTTCTGTGACGTTATGCTGACCGGGCTCGCCCGCGATGGCGGCCTGTATGTGCCGGCCATTTGGCCGCAGCTTTCGGCGCAGGCCATCGCGGGCTTCTTCGGCCGTCCCTATTGGGAAGTCGCGGTCGACGTGATTCGCCCCTTCGCCGGCGGCGAGATCACGGAGGCCGAGCTTGGCCGCATGGCCAACGAGGCCTATGCCACCTTCCGACATCCCGCGGTGGTGCCGCTGCGCCAGATGTCGCCGCATCAGTTCGTGCTGGAGCTGTTCCACGGCCCGACGCTCGCCTTCAAGGACGTGGCGATGCAGCTGATCTCGCGGCTGATGGACCATGTGCTCGCCAAGCGCGGCCAGCGCACCACCATCGTGGTCGCGACCTCCGGCGATACCGGCGGCGCCGCCGTCGAAGCCTTCGCGGGTCTGGAGAATGTCGACCTGATCGTGCTGTTCCCGCATGGCCGCATCTCAGAGGTCCAGCAGCGGATGATGACGACGACGGGTGCGGCCAATGTGCACGCGCTCGCCGTCGAAGGCACCTTCGACGACTGCCAGGCGCTCGTGAAGGGGATGTTCAACAACCATCGCTTCCGCGATGCGACCTCGCTGTCCGGCGTCAACTCGATCAACTGGGCGCGTATCGTTGCCCAGGTGGTCTACTATTTCACCTCGGCCGTCGCCGTCGGTGCACCGGCGCGCGCGGTGGATTTCGTCGTGCCGACCGGCAATTTCGGCGACATCTTTGCCGGCTACGTCGCCAAGCGCATAGGCCTGCCGGTGCGCACGCTGCGCATCGCCGCCAACGTCAACGACATCCTGGCCCGCACGCTCAAGACCGGGATCTATGAGGTGCGCGAGGTGCACGCCACGGCGTCGCCGTCGATGGACATCCAGATCTCCTCGAATTTCGAGCGGCTGCTGTTCGAGGCGGGCGAGCGCGATGCGGCCGGCGTGCGTCGCCTGATGGATTCTCTGAAGCAGTCCGGGCGCTTCGTGCTGCCCGATGCGACGCTGGCCGCGATCCGCGGGGAGTTCGACGCAGGCCGCGCCGACGAGACCGAAACTGCGGCTGCGATCCGCGCCGCCTGGCGCGAGGCGGGCGAGCTGGTCGATCCGCATACCGCAGTGGCGCTCGCGGTCGCCGACCGCGACACCACCGACACGACGGTCCCGAGCATCGTGCTCTCCACGGCCCATCCGGCCAAATTCCCCGACGCGGTCGAGGCGGCTTGCGGCCAGCGGCCGCAACTGCCCGCCTGGCTCGACGGATTGATGACCAAATCCGAGCACATGAAGGTGATGAAGAACGATCAGGCCGAGGTCGAGCGGTTCGTGCTGTCGGTCAGCCGCGCCGCAAAGCAGGGAGTTGCCGGATGAGCGTCGAGATTTCCAAGCTTGCCTCCGGCCTGACCATCGTCACCGACAAGATGCCCCATCTCGAGACTGCCGCGCTCGGCGTCTGGGCTGGCGTCGGCGGGCGCGACGAGAAGCCGAACGAGCACGGCATCTCGCATCTTCTGGAGCACATGGCGTTCAAGGGCACGACCACGCGCTCCTCGCGCGAGATCGTCGAGGAGATCGAAGCGGTCGGCGGCGACCTCAATGCCGGCACCTCGACCGAAACCACGTCCTATTACGCGCGGGTGCTGAAAGCCGACGTGCCGCTCGCGCTCGACGTGCTCGCCGACATCCTCGCCAATCCCGTTTTCGAGTCGGACGAGCTGGAGCGCGAGAAGAACGTCATCGTGCAGGAGATCGGGGCTGCGCAGGACACCCCCGACGACGTCGTGTTCGAGCATCTGAACGAGCTCTGCTATCCCGACCAGCCGATGGGCCGTTCGCTGCTCGGCACCGCCAAGACGCTGCGCGGCTTCAACCGCGACATGCTCCGCGGCTATCTGTCGACGCATTATCGCGGGCCCGACATGGTGGTGGCCGCCGCCGGCGCGGTCGATCACAAGCAGGTTGTCGCCGAGGTCGAGAAGCGTTTCGCGAGCTTTGAAGCGACGCCGGGACCGAAGCCGCAATCCGCCCAGTTCGGCCAGGGCGGCGCCAAAGTGGTCCACCGCGAGCTCGAGCAGGCGCATCTGACGCTGGCGCTCGAGGGGGTGCCGCAGACCGACCCGTCGCTGTTTTCGCTCCAGGTCTTCACCAACATTCTCGGCGGCGGGATGTCGTCGCGGCTGTTCCAGGAGGTTCGCGAGAAGCGCGGCCTCTGCTACTCCATCTACACCTTCCACGCGCCCTACACCGACACCGGCTTCTTCGGCCTCTACACCGGCACCGATCCCGCCGACGCGCCGGAGATGATGGAGGTCGTGGTCGACATCATGAATGATTCGGTGGAAACCCTGACCGAGGCCGAGATCGCGCGGGCCAAGGCGCAGATGAAGGCGGGCCTGTTGATGGCGCTGGAGAGCTGCTCGTCCCGTGCCGAGCAGCTCGCCCGGCATGTGCTGGCCTATGGCCGGCCGCAGACCGTGCAGGAGCTGGTGGCCCGGATCGACGCCGTCAGCGTCGAATCGACCCGGGATGCCGCGCGTGCGCTGCTTTCGCGCAGCCGCCCTGCGGTCGTCGCATTGGGCAGCGGCAGGGGGCTGGACACGGCGGTGTCTTTTGCGGAAGGATTGACCCGGGCGCGCGCCAAGGCGCGGCTGCATTAGGAGCCGCGCAGGGGCGCCGCCCCCGGAAGCATCACCATGGCCCTCTTTCGCCTGCCATCCAGTGGACCCGCCGCCCTCGTGCCGCGCGGCAACGGGTTGCTGCTGCGCGCTCCGCAGATGTCGGATTTCCTGCAATGGGCTCACTTGCGCGAAAGCAGCCGCGACTACCTCACGCCCTGGGAGCCGATCTGGCCCTCGGACGATCTCACCCGGTCCGGCTTCCGCCGCCGTCTGCGCCGCTATTCCGAGGACATCGCCGCGGATCGTTCCTATCCCTTTCTGATCTTTCGCGAGCTCGACGGCGCCATGGTCGGCGGCATCACGCTGGCCAATGTCCGGCGCGGCATCGTGCAGGCCGGCACCATCGGCTACTGGATTGGGCAGCCCTACGCCCATCGCGGCTACATGACCGCGGCACTGCGGGTGCTGCTGCCGACGCTGTTCGGCGAGCTCAACCTGCACCGGGTCGAGGCCGCCTGCATCCCCACCAATGCGCCGTCGATCCGGGTGCTGGAGAAGTGCGGCTTCTCCCGCGAGGGGCTGGCGCGCCGCTATCTCTGCATCAACGGGATCTGGCAGGATCACCTGCTGTTCGGCCTGCTGCATGAGGATTTTCGCGGCTGAGCCGCCACCTCCTGCGGCCAAAGTCTTGGTCGCCCCGCCTTGCTTGCTGCCGTAATTTACCTGCCTTGGGTTCGCCGATTTTGGCGATATAACGGCGCGGGCCGGCCTGCGATCGGCCGGAATGCTGTCATGGAGTATGGGTGTCGATGGTGAAGGAGCTTCGGTCATCGCGGAATGCGTTGCGGCAGGGGACGGCGGTCGCGCTGGCGTTGTCGATTGCGCTCGCGTCCGTTTCGCCGGTGGCGGCCCAGTCCTTGAGCGACCGCTTCAAGAGCCTGTTCGGAGGCAAGTCCGACGAGCCGGCCCAGCCCAAGCCGGCGCCCGCGCCCGGCCAGCCAGCCGATGACGACGTCGATTGCCCGCAGGTCACCGTGCGCGCCGGCGCCTCCACCTATGCGGTTGGTGCCAGCGGCAAGCCGGCCGTCGGCAATGAGATCCGCTTCCAGGCCACGATCACCAAAATGGCGCGCGAATGCGCCCGGAGCGGCGGCGATATCACCGCCCGGATCGGAATCCAGGGCCGTGTCATCGCCGGTCCCGCCGGCGCGCCTGCGACGGTCGAGGTCCCCTTGCGTATTGCAGTGGTGCAGGGCGGCGTCGGCGAGAAGGTGATCGCCTCGAAGGCCTACCGGACCACGGTCGAGATGTCGGAGGGCGGCAGCGTGCCCTTCACCTTCGTCGCCGAGGACCTGGCTTACCCGATGCCCTCGGCAGCGGTCGCCGATTCCTACATCTTCTATGTCGGCTTCGACCCGCAGGCACTCTCGCCCGAGCCGAAGGGGCGGAAGAGGAAGTAATTGGCTACGACCTCAGCTGTCATTGCCCGCCACCGGATCTCGCCTTCTGCGAGCGCTCCGGCGGGCAATCCAGTAATCCGAGACAGCAAGGTTAGAACCGAGGGGCCGCGGCGTACTGGATCACCCGCCTGCGCGGGTGATGACACCGTACTTGTTGACGTGGCGTCGAAAACAAAAAAGCCGGCGCTCATCGCGCCGGCTTTTTGATTGGTGAAGGCGCCCCCCTCAGTTCAGCTTCTGCCGAACCTCGTTGATGCCCTTGGCGAGCAGGTCGTCGGCGACCTGGCCCTTGACCGACTGCGACAGGATCGTCGAGGCGGCCTGCACGGCGGCTTCGGCGGCTGCGGCGCGGACATCGGCCAGCGCCTGGGCCTCGGCGAGCGCGATCTTGCTCTCCGCGGTCTTGGTTCTGCGGGCGACGAAGTCTTCCATCTTCGCCTTGGCGTCGGCCGCGATGCGCTCGGCTTCGGACTTGGCATTGGCGATGATGTCGGCAGCCTCGCGCTCGGCCGCGGCACTGCGCGCCTTGTAGTCGGCGAGCACCTTGGCTGCCTCCTGCTTGAGACGTGCGGCGTCGTCGAGCTCGGCCTTGATGCGGTCGGCACGATGATCGAGCGCGGTCATCGCCGTCTTGAAGATCCCGAGATAGCCGAACACGACCATCAGGATCACGAAGGCGACGGCGACCCAAAATTCAGGTTCGAAGAACATCTCGACTAACCCTTCAAGGACGCATCGACCGCGGCATTGACCGACGCTGCGTCGGGAACGACGCCGGTGAGCTGCTGCACGATCTGGCCTGCCGCATCCGCCGCGATGCCGCGGACGTTGCTCATGGCGGCAGCGCGGGTCGAGGCGATGGTCTTCTCCGCCCCGGCGAGCTTGGCCGCCAATTGCTCTTCCAGAACCTTGCGCGCGGCGTCCGCCTGCGCATTCGCCTTGTCGCGGGATTCGTTGCCGATCGCCTGTGCCCGCGTGCGCGCCGAAGCGAGCTCGCTTTCATAGGCCTTCAGCGCCGCGTCGGACTGGTCCTTCAGCTTCTGCGCTTCGGCGAGGTCGCCCTCGATTTTGTTCTGCCGCGCCTCGATCGCACCGCCGATGCGCGGCAGAGCGAGCTTGGACACGATCACGTAAAGCAGGACGAAGAAGATCGCGAGCGACACCAGCTGTGAAGCAAAGCTGCTGCTCTCGAACGGCGGAAAACCGCCACCGTGGTGACCACCGTCAGCCTCGGTGTGAGCGCCCGCCGCCGGACCTTTTGCGTCGCCATGACTCTCAGCCATGGAGTTCTCCTGTTGCTGTCACGCGCGCCGTCCCATGGACTGGAACGGCGCGAAAAACCTCGTCCTCAGAGCGGAACGAACAGCAGCAGCAGCGCGATCAGCAGCGAGAAGATGCCGAGCGCTTCGGTCACGGCGAAGCCGAAGATCAGGTTGCCGAACTGGCCCTGAGCGGCCGACGGATTGCGAACGGCTGCGGCGAGGTAGTTGCCGAAGATCACGCCCACGCCGACGCCCGCACCGCCCATGCCGATGCACGCGATGCCCGCGCCGATAAGTTTTGCTGCTGCCGGATCCATTTTAGACTCCTTGGAAGAAAGATTGCGTTGTGGGTGGAAATTCCCCGGACCGCTCAGTGTCCCGGATGAATGGCGTCGTTGAGGTAGATGCAGGTCAGGATCGCGAACACATAGGCCTGGAGGAACGCGACCAGGATCTCGAGCGAGGTCAGCGCGACCGTGAGGGCCAGCGGCAGCACGCCGCCGACCCAGCCGATGGCGCCGAGCGAGAAGCCGAGCATGGCGACGAAGCCTGCGAACACCTTCAGCGCGATGTGGCCGGCCAGCATGTTGGCGAAGAGACGGACGCTGTGGGAGACCGGCCGCAGGAAGAACGACAGGACCTCGATGAACATGACCAGCGGCAGGATGTAGATGGGGACGCCGTGGGGAACGAAAATCTTGAAGAATTTCAGGCCGTTCTTGTAGACGCCGTAGATCAGGACGGTGAAGAACACGAGGAGCGCAAGCGCCGCGGTGACGATCAGGTGGCTCGAGACCGTGAAGGTGTAGGGGATGATACCCACCAGATTCGAGACGCAGATGAACATGAACAGCGAGAAGATCAGCGGGAAGAACTTCATGCCTTCCGCGCCGGCCGTCGAACGGATGGTCGAGGCGACGAATTCGTAGGAGATTTCTGCGACGGACTGCAGACGCCCGGGAATCAGCTGCGTGCCGCTGGCGAGCATCAGGATCGAGATGATCGCCACGGCCACCAGCATGTAGAGCGACGAATTGGTGAAGGCGATCGTATGATTGCCGATATGGCCCAGAGTGAAGAGAGGCTCGATGTTGAACTGGTGGATCGGGTCGATTTTCATCAGCGCGGCATCTCTTGGTCTGCCGGGCGATGCCGGCGGGTCTCGGTCTGCCGGCCGGGCCGGCCCGTACCGGCGAGCCGGCACGATCATTCCTCTCTTGGGGATCGCTTAAGAACCACCGCGCCTGTTTTGACCCGCGCCCGCCGTTCTCACCACATTCACCACGCCGGCGACGAAGCCCAGCAGCAGGAACACGATAAATCCGAAAGGCGACGTCGACAGCAAGCGGTCGAACCCCCAGCCAATCCCCGCTCCGACAACGACGCCGGCGACCAACTCCGAGGATAACCGGAAACCAAGCGCCATCGCCGAGGCTCTGGCCGCTCCGTCTTCACCGTCACCTGCGGGTTGCTCGGTCTTGCTCCGCCGGTCCCGAAGTTCGGACAACCGCTGATCAAGACTTCCGAGCCGTTCGGAAAGCGCAGCTTCCTCGGACGATCTATCGCGATCTCCATTCTCACCGTGTCCCGTGCCCTGTGTCATGCAACGAAGACCCGAAACGCCGCGGCTGAATGGAAATTACGCCCGCCACCCTCAAAAGCCGCGCGGACCATACTGATGGCCTATAATCAAGTCAAGCCAAGTCACGATTGCGTCGCTTTCCGTTATGTATCTGATTTGGTTGATGATATTGGCGCACACAGCAGCGCTGCACACAGCGTGACGCCGCACCGCAGCAGCTCTTCGCATGATCGGCGGATGCAGCCGCCATTTCGCCGCGCTGCCGGGATCAAAGGGACCGTCGTGGTCGTTGATATCGGTGGTGCGTTTTGGGCGGCGGATGGCCTCGGCGGGTGTAGAATTACGAAAGTGCCACCTGCACGTCGTGGCGGAGCGCAAGATGAGACCTGTGACGTCATCCACAACATCATGGTTTGCGGGAGCGACATTCGCCGTGGTGATGGTCGTCAGCGGCGGCTTCGTCGCCGCGCAATCCGCTCCCGACAGTGAAAACGGCCGCTACAGCATGACGCCGATCCCCGAGGGCGTGTTGCGGCTCGACACCCGCACCGGCGCCATGTCGACCTGCACCAAGAACGGCGCCGGCTGGGCTTGCTACGCGGTGCCTGACGAGCGGTCCGCACTCGATGCCGAGATCGGCCGGCTTCAGGCCGAAGTCGAGAAGCTGAAGGGCCAGTTCGCGGCCGGGCCGACGGTATCGGGCAAGATCGACGAGCCGCTGCCGAAATCCGATCCGCTCAAGAAGGCGGAGCCGAAAGCCGCCGAGGGCGAGCGCAAGATCGAGATCCCGCTGCCGAGCGACCAGGATGTCGACCGCGTGATGTCGTTCCTGGAAAGAGCCTGGCGCCGGCTTATCGACATGGCCAACCGCGTGCAGAAGGACGTGTCGGGGAAGATTTGAGGACCCCTTCGCGCGGCCAAAGCATTGAGCTCTTGTAGGGTGGGCAAAGGCGCCTTGCACCGTGCCCACCATGTTTCCACGATGACGAGACAAGACGTGGGCACGGCGCTTTGCGCCTTTTGCCCACCCTACGGCGCTTCCGGAGGGATTTTTGATGACATCAGGCAAATCTGTAACGCGTTCGGCGCCCTCGTCGGTGCAGGCCGCCACCGTCACATCGTCGCTGCTCACCGTGCAGGCGCCGGGTCACGGCTTCACCGATCTGACCAGCGAGGCAGCCAAGTTCATCGCTGAAGCCCACGCGCGCGAGGGCGCGTTGACGCTGTTCATTCGCCACACCTCGGCCTCGCTGACGATTCAGGAGAATGCCGACCCTTCCGTGCTCGCCGATCTCAGCACGGCGCTGTCTCGGCTCGCGCCCGAGAACGCCGGATGGATGCATGACACCGAGGGGCCTGACGACATGCCCGCGCATATCAAGACGATGCTGACGGGTGCCTCGCTTCAGGTCCCGGTCCTGAACGGCAAGCTCGCGCTCGGCACCTGGCAGGCGATCTATCTGATCGAACATCGCAGCCGGCCGCATCGGCGCGAGATCGTGCTGCAGTTCGTCGGCGCGACGTCATAAGCAAAACGGCCGCGGAATCCGCGGCCGTTCGTGTCTGATCGCCGGAGCCTTGGTTCCGGCTGATCTCAACTAGATCTGCTTGATGTCGACATCCTTGGTTTCCGGCAGGAACAGGAAACCGATCACCAGGCTCATCGCGGCAATGGCGACTGGGTACCACAGGCCGGAATAGATGTTCCCGGTAGCAGCCACGATCGCAAACACCGTCGCCGGCAGGAAGCCGCCGAACCAGCCGTTGCCGATGTGGTAGGGCAGCGACATGCCGCTGTAGCGGATTCGGCTTGGGAACAGCTCAACCAGCCAGGCGGCGATCGGCGCGTAGACCAGCGTCACGTAAATCACGAGAATCCAGAGCAGGACCGTCGTCATGACATAGTTGATGTCGTTCGGATCGGCGGAAGCCGGATAGCCATGAGCCTTGATCGCTGCGGGCAAAGCCTTGGCGAAATCGGGCGAGGTGGCCGTAAGCGTCTGCTCGCCGATCTTGACCGTCGCCGCCGTGCCCTTCGGCGCATCCTGGTTCTGGTAGTTCACCGACAAGTTCACCAGTGCGGCCTTGGCGATGTCGCAGCCGGTGGTGAACTTCTCAGTGCCGGTTGCCTTGAACTGGAACGAGCACTCGCTGGGGTCGGCGATTACCGTCACCGGCGAGGCTGCCAGCGCTGCTTCGAGCTTCGGATTGGCGAAGTGGGTGATGCCCTTGAAGATCGGGAAGTAGGTCACCATCGCAAGCAGGAAGCCGGCGAGGATGATCGGCTTGCGGCCGATCTTGTCGGACAAAATTCCGAAGATGATGAAGAAGGGCGTACCCAGGGCGAGCGCAACCACGATCATGATCTGCGCCGACACGGCCGGTACCTTCAGGGTCTGGGTGAGGAAGAACAGGGCATAGAACTGTCCGCCGTACCACACCACCGCTTCACCGGCCGTGGCGCCAAACAGCGCCAAGATAGCGATCTTGGCATTGCTCCATTCGCCGAAGGCTTCGGTGAGCGGGCGCTTCGAGGTCTTGCCCTCTTCCTTCATGCGCTGGAACACGGGCGACTCGTTCAGGCTCAAGCGGATCCAGATCGAAACCGCCAGCAGGACGCCGGAGAGCAGGAACGGAATGCGCCAACCCCAATCGCCGAATGCTTCTTCGCCCATCGCGGTGCGGATGCCGAGGATCAGCAGCAGCGCCAGAAACAGACCGAGCGTCGCGGTGGTCTGAATCCACGACGTGTAATAGCCGCGCCGGTTCTGCGGGGCATGTTCGGCAACGTAAGTCGCCGCACCGCCATATTCACCGCCGAGCGCCAGGCCCTGGATCAGGCGCAGACCAATCAACACGATCGGTGCGGCGAGGCCCCAGCTCGCATAGCCCGGCAGCAGACCGATGAAGAAGGTGCCGACGCCCATCAGCGTCATGGTGACGAGGAACGTGTATTTGCGGCCGATCATGTCGCCGAGCCGGCCGAAAATCAGCGCGCCGAAGGGGCGGACTGCAAAGCCGGCTGCGAAGGCGAGCAGTGCGAAGATGAAGCCGACATTCGGCGGCACGTTTGAGAAGAAGTATTTTGCCAGGAAGGCGCCGAGCGTGCCGTAGATGTAGAAATCGTACCACTCGAAGACGGTGCCAAGTGAAGAGGCGAAAATGACCTTTCGCTCTTCGCCAGTCATCCCTCGGGTGCGGACGGTCCCGTCCGCGGTCGCAGCCATGGTCATCAGTTTTCGCTCCCCAAACGGTTGTTTCGCGACCCGGCTGCTGTCGGAAAGCCGGGCGACCTGATCGTTAAGGTAACATCGCCGTGAAACCCTCCCCAATACGACTTTTGGCCTTGCGCACTGACGCGCAGCTGACGGTGCTGGTATCGGGTGCGGCGCGGCCGGACGAGATTGTGGATTAACCCCTTTGCAGCAAAGGGATAATGTGCACTTGCATGCCACGGCCGGGCAGGGAAGAATTGACCCGCCGCCGCATCGACTCGTCGGCCGGTCGCGAACGACAGCAAGAGAACGATGAACGCTCCCACGACCCATCTCGTCATTGCCGATGATCATCCCCTGTTCCGCGACGCGCTGCGACAGGCGGTGGCGGGCGTCCTGACCTCGGCCAGGATCGACGAGGCCGGATCGTTCGAGGATCTGACCAAGTTGCTGGAACAGACCTCCGACGTGGATCTGGTCCTGCTCGACCTCTCGATGCCCGGGATCTCCGGCTTTTCCGGCCTGATCTATCTGCGCGCGCAATACCCGGCGATCCCGGTCGTGATCGTCTCGGCCTCCGACGACAGCGCCACGATCCGCCGCTCGCTCGATTTCGGCGCCTCCGGCTTCATCCCGAAGCGGTTCGGTGTCGAGACGCTGCGCGACGCCATCCTCAAGGTGATGGAAGGCGACGTCTGGGTTCCCGCCGACACCGATCTGTCGGCCGCGTCCGACCCCGACATGACCCGCCTGCGCGACCGCCTGGTGACGCTGACGCCGCAACAGGTCCGTGTCCTGATGATGCTCTCGGAGGGCCTCCTCAACAAGCAGATCGCCTACGAGCTCGGCGTCTCCGAGGCCACCATCAAGGCGCACGTCTCGGCCATCCTGCAAAAGCTCGGCGTCGAGAGCCGCACTCAGGCCGTCATTGCCGCCGCGAAGATCGCCGGCGGCCAATGGAAGCAGGGCACTCCGACGGGGTGAGGGCCGCTACAGCGTCGTCAGAAGCGCGCTGGCCGCGCTAATATCCGCCGTTTCGGAGCCCTCGGCAAAGCCCTCGAGGGTCGATTGGAGCAATCGTTTCGCTTCCTCGCGCTGCCCGCGTTCGGCACATAGCCCGGCAAGATCGATCGCTCCCCGCAGCTCCCAGGCTTTTCCGCCTTGGCGGCGACTCAAATCCAGGGATTGCACAAAATGGGCTTCGGCTTGCTCAGTCCTGGGCTGCGGTAGCGACAACAGAACTCTGCCTTTCATCCGCAGTAGCTCCGGCATGAAGAGGTGATCGCCGCTTTGCTCGACGAGGCGGATCGCATCGTCGACCAGGCGTGCACTCTGCTCGATCTGTCCGAGTGCCAACAAGCCCTGAACCATCGCGATGTTGAAGGTCGTGGTGAGCAGCTCGTAGCCGGCATCGTGGAGCTCGCGCAGACAAGCCCTGATCGTCTCGACGCCGGCGGCGGCGTTTCCCCGCCGGATTGCCAGCTCGCCTTTGACACCTCGGCCGACCGCGAGGTACGGGCCCATCGAGCGCGATTCAGCGTGTGCGATGAAGCGGTCGATGTTCGCTTCCGCGCCGTCGAGATCTCCGTTCCAGAGGTCGATCGAGACCGCCCAGATCAGCGCGATGCAGAGCGTGATGGGATGATCCATCTGCGCGGCTTCGGTGACCGTCTGCCGCGCCAGCTGCTGCGCCTGCGCGGGCCGGCCCTGCAACCAAAGCTCTCGTGCGAGCGAAATGCCGGCCCGGTTGCGATGATCGAAGCCGTAGACCGTGCTGATCCGTTCCGTGCCAGGCCCCTGCCAGGCGGCCTCCAGCATCGTCAGCGCATCGCGATGCTCGCCGGCCAGATGCAGCGAGACGCCCAGAAGCGAATGGGCGAGTGCGATCGAGGCCGCATCGCCGAGCGCCTCGGCGACGGCAAGGCTCTGCCGGGCGTAACCGAGCGCGGCGTCGAACTCTCCCATCCGCTCGTGGAAGATATGCATGCGGCCGAGCAGCTGGAGCCGGTTGATCTCGTCGCCGCGCGCCTTCGCGATCGCAAGGCTCCGACTCAGGGCGGTGCGCGCCGCTTCGCTGCCGCCCCGCGTGAACATCAAAGTGAGGCCGAGGGCAGCCTGGATGTGCATTTCCTCAGTGCTGCCGCGCGAGGAGGGATCGATCGCAAGCAGCGCCCGTTCCGACCAACGCCGGCATTCGATCAGGAGCGACATTGCGAGGAAGATCGGTGCCGCCGCAGCGACGAGCGCAATGCCGATACTGGCGTTGCCGTCCGTGCCGAAGCACCAGTCCAGCGCTGCGCGCACGTTATGAAGTGCGGAGAAGTGGATCGCCCGTTCGTCGGCGCTCGGCACCATGGCCCATGTCGAGCCCGCCTGCTCCAGCCATTGCCGGTAGTAGGTGGCATGACGTGCGGCGAGTTCCGCGTCGTTCGGTTCGATCTCGAGCAAATAGGCGCGCGTGGTGTCGAGCAGGCGGTAGCGCATCATTGCGCCGATCGGTCGCGGCGCGACCATGGACCTGGCGACGAGGCTGTCGATGGCGTCGAACAGGTGGGAGCGATCGACGCGTTCGTCCGGGACGACCTCGAGCGCGGCGTCGATGGTGAAGTGCCCGGCGAACACCGCAAGCCGGCGCAGCACCAGGCGCTCGGGGTCGGACAGGAGCCCGTAGCTCCAGTCCAAGGTCGCCCGCAACGTCTTCTGTCGCGGCGGCGCGGTGCGCTGGCCCTGCCAGAGCAGATTGAGGCGCTCGTCGAGCAGCATTGCCGTCTGCTCCAGGCCATAGGCTTCGACCCGGCCGGCGGCGAGCTCGATCGCCAGGGCCATGCCGTCGAGCTTGCGGCAGATCCTTGCGATGATCGCGGCATTGGCATCGTCGAGCGCGATCTGCGCGCCGCTGGCGGTGGCGCGTTCGAGGAAGAGTTGAAGTGCGGAATAGGTCCGCGCTGCAGCGACGGTGAGTCCGGAGCCGTCCGGCGGAACGGCGAGCGGCGCCAATCGATAGACCTGCTCGCCCTCGACGCGCAGGGCTTCGCGGCTCGTGGCCAGAATATGGACATGCGGCGCGGCGTGGAAGATCTCCGCAGCCAGCGGCGCCACAGCGGCGATGACGTGCTCGCAATTATCGAGGATCAGCAGCATCCTCTTGTCGTGGAGATGCGCGAGCAGCGCGGGCAAGGGATCGTCGGTCTGCGCCGGCAAGCCCAGCATCAGCAGGATCGAGGTGATCACGAGATCGGGATCGCTGAGCGCGGCAAGATCGACGAAGTGAGCGGCATCGGCGAAGGTCTTGAGCAGGTCGTGCGCGATCGCGATCGCCACGGCAGTCTTGCCGACGCCGCCGGGGCCGGCGATCGTGACGAAGCGCGAGGCGATGAGCTTGTCCGAGACGGCGGCGATCGCATCGTCGCGTCCGACCATCCGTTGCAGCCGGTTGGGCAGCTTCACCGGCGACAGGCCGCCCTGCGGTGCCGGGCGACGCTCTGGCGGGATGATTGTCTGCGAGATCGGCGCCACGAAGCAATAACCGCGGCCGGATAGCGTGGTGATGTAGCGTGCGCCGTCCTTGCCGTCGCCGAGCGCCTTGCGAAGGGCTGCGATGTGAAAGCGCAAACTGGCTTCTTCAACGGTCAGGCCGGGCCACACCAGCGCCATCAAATCCCACTTGCTGACGACCTCGTTCGGCCGCGACATCAGCGCGATCAGCATGTCGAAGGCTTTCGCGCCGAGCGGCAGCGCGACGCCGTCGCGCGTCACCAGCCGTTCATGCGGCGTCACGGTGAATGGCCCGAACGATAGGGCTCCCACCGCAGACCCGGCCGGTTCAGTCATGGCGAAATCCTGATCCTTTCCAGGGGACCCGATAGCAGATGGTTGCGATCGGGCAAGGCGTCTCCCTGCATCGGCATCAGACCGTGGATGCAGGCCTTTGTGAGGCGCGCGAACTGAGGCCTCACAACTTCTCACAACTCAAAACGGGTGTCCTGCGGCAGCCGCTGCTAGTCAGTTGCGCGACGGCAAGGAGAGCTTCATGACGCACGCGGCAAAATTGGTTTACACGGCCAAGACACACACCAGCGGCGGTCGACACGACGGCATGTCGCGCAGTTCCGACGGTCGCCTCGACGTCAAGCTGTCGCCGCCGGGCAGTGCAGGCATCGGCACCAATCCCGAGCAATTGTTCGCGGCCGGCTGGTCGGCCTGTTTCGAAGGCGCGATGGAGATCGCGGCGCGCAAGCGCAAGATGGATCTTCCCAGGAAATGCGCGATCGACGCGGAGATCGATCTCGTGCTCGAGGAGGGCGCGTACTCGCTGAGGGCGCGCCTCAATGTCAGTCTGCCGGGTCTCGATCGCGAGATTGCGCGCGGCATCATCGATGAAGCGCATCAAACCTGCCCCTATTCCAAGGCCGTCCGCGGCAACATCGACGTCACGGTCGCGCTGATCTGACGCACCATCATCTACCCCAAAGGGAGCACCCCACCATGAAGCAGATCATCGACCAGCATCGCCGCAAGTTCTTTGGCGTCGCCGCGGGAACCGTCGCCGTCGGACTCGGCGTGATCGATCTCGCCCGCGCCGAGACGGAAGCGCCACGATCCTCCGCAGCGAATGCGTCCTTCGGCACGATCAAGCAGATCGATGCCGGCGTTCTCAACATCGGCTATGCGGAGGCGGGTCCCTCGAACGGTCCCGTGGCGATCCTGCTGCACGGCTGGCCCTACGACATTCACGCTTTCGTCGATGTCGCGCCGATCCTGGCAAAGGCCGGCTATCGCGTGATCATTCCTTATCTGCGCGGCTATGGCACGACGCATTTCCTCTCCAACGAGACGCCGCGCAACGGCGAGCCGGCGGCAATGGCCGTGGACATCATCGCGCTGATGGACAAGCTCGATATCAAGAAGGCCGTTGTCGCTGGCTTCGACTGGGGCGCGCGCACCGCGGACATCATCGCCGCGCTGTGGCCGGACCGCTGTCGCGCGCTGGTGTCGGTCAGCGGTTACCTGATCTCCAGCCAGGCCGCGGGCAACGCACCGTTGCCGCCGCAGGCTGAACTACAATGGTGGTATCAGTTCTATTTCGCGACGGAGCGCGGCCGCGCCGGATACGAGAAGTACACGCACGATTTCGCCAAGCTGATCTGGAAGCTCGCCTCACCGCAGTGGAAGTTCGACGATGCCACCTTCGATCGAAGTGCGGCGGCGCTCGACAACAAGGATCATGTCGCGATCACGATCCACAACTACCGCTGGCGGCTCGGGCTCGCCCAAGGCGAGGCGAAATACGAGCATCTCGAAAAGAAGCTCGCTGCAGCTCCCATCATCGACGTGCCGACGATCACGATGGAAGGCGACGCCAACGGCGCGCCGCATCCCGACCCGAGCGTCTATGCCAAGAAGTTCTCAGGCCGATACGAGTTTCGCCTGATCACCGGCGGCATCGGCCACAATTTGCCGCAGGAAGCACCGCAAGCCTTTGCCAAGGCCGTCATCGAGGCGGACGGCGTCTGAGCATCTGTCAGCATCTCGGTCCAGCCAGGCTGGACCGAGGATCCCCGTCGAACCCAGCTTGATGAAACCTCATGACGCCATCCGAACCTGAAAAGAAGAAATCTCCCTACGCCACGATGATCGCGCCCACCGTGGTCGTCCTCGTCGTGCTCCTGACCTGCGTGCCGTATCTCGTCACGATTGCCTCCGCGGAAGGGCCGGCCGAACGCAGCGCGGCGGACGCCTCGCCGATCTTCGGCGTCACGATCCCGCCCGGCTACAAGCCGTGGGAGCTAATCGCGCCGGCCGAAGAGGCGGCGCCGCTCGACGAGCTTCGCGCCGTGGTCGGCAACCAGACCGCAATCGACGCCTATCAGGCCGGAAAGCTTCCGTTCCCGGACGGCACCATTCTGGTCAAGCGCGCCTGGAAGCGGACACAGTCTCCTGAATTTGCGTCCGCGACGATTCCCGGCGCTGCCACGACGGTCCAGGTGATGGTCAAGGACTCCAAAAAATATGCCGCCACCGGCGGCTGGGGGTTTGGCCGTTTCATCGACGGCAAGCCGGTCGACGCCGCCCAGCATCGCACCTGCTTCGCGTGCCATGAAGCGCGCGCCAAAGGACGCGATTACGTCTTCACGCGGCTGGCACCCTAACCGGAAGACCTGCTGGCCCTCGCCAGCAAGGCTGTTTCACTCCGCCGCCACCATCTGCTGCGTGCGCCACTGGCCGAGCAGGGCGCGGAGCGAGGCTGGCTTCACCGGCTTGTTGAGCACGGCGATCTTCTCGTCGCGCGCAGCTATTTGCACGGCGGGGCTGCGATCGGCGGTGATCAGGATGGCGGGGATGCCGTCGCCGAAGCGGCGGCGGATGTCGCGGATGGCGGCGATGCCATTGCCGCGGTCGAGATGATAGTCGACGAGCAGGCCGGTGACGCGCCGTCCGGCGGCTTCGATCGCGGTGATCGCGCCCTCGGGGTCGGCGACCGCGATCACCTCGGCGTCCCAGGCCTTCAACAGCGTGCGCATGCCGTCGAGTATCGCCGCATCGTTCTCGATGCACACGATCAGCGCGCCCGAGATCGGCGTGTGTGCCAGCGGCGTCGCGCTGGTCACGGCCGCGGTGTGGGTGATCGCCTTCGCCGTCGGCACCGTCACCGAAAATACCGAGCCGCCGCTTGCATTGCCGTCGATGGCAATGCCGTGCTTGAGCACGCGCGCCAGCCGCTCGACGATCGAGAGCCCCAGCCCGAGGCCACGCGCGATTCGAGCGCCCTGCTCCAGGCGGTGGAATTCCTTGAAGATCTCGGCGCGCTTGACCGACGGGATGCCGACGCCGGTGTCGTAGACGCAGATCTTGAGCGAGGCGCCGCGGCGGCGGCAGCCGACCAGCACGCGGCCCCGCGGGGTATACTTGATCGCGTTGGAGATCAGGTTCTGCAGCAGGCGCCGCAGCAGGAGCCGGTCCGACTCGACAGGCAGCGAGCAGGGCACGAAGGCGAGCTCAAGGCCCTTGGCGCGCGCGATCGGCGCGAACTCGATCTCCAGCGAGCGCATCAGATCGGCCATCTTGAAGCTCGAGATCGAGGTCGTCATCGCACCGGCATCGAGCCGGGAGATGTCGAGCAGCGCACCGAGGATTTCCTCGATGGCCTGGAGCGACTCGTCGATGTTCTCGACCAGCCGGGTCTCTTCGCCATTGTGCTGGCGCTCGACAAGGCTGGTGATGTAGAGCCGCGCCGCATTCAACGGCTGCAGAATGTCGTGGCTGGCGGCGGCGAGGAAGCGCGTCTTGGAGATGCTGGCATCCTCCGCCGCGCTCTTGGCCAGCGCCAGCTCCGAGTTCAGCCGGGTCAGTTCCTCGGTGCGGTCGCGGACGCGCTTTTCCAGCGTCGCATTGGCGCGCTCCAGCGCTTCCGCCGCCTCGAAGGTGGGCGTGACGTCGGTGAAGGTGATGACGAAACCGCCGCCGGGCATGCGATTGGTGAGCACCTCGATCACCATGTGGCGCTCCGGCAGGCGTTCGAGATACGGCTCGCTGTCGGTGGTATAGGCGACCAGCCGCTGTTCGATCATCGCCTCGCGGTCGCCCGGCTCGGGCCGATCGCTCACGCCCATGAATTCCAGGATCTCACGCAAGGGCGTACCGAACTGGATGAAATGCGGGGGGACGTTGAGCAGATCGCCGAACTGCCGGTTGGAGCAGATTAGTTGCAGATCGGCATCGAACACCGCGATGCCTTGACGCACATGGTTGAGCGCGGTCTGGAGGATCTCGCGGTTGAAATGCAGCGCCGCATGGGAATCGTCGAGCAGCTTTAGCGCCGCCTTGGCCGACACGGTTCGTTTGCGCAGGAGCAGCGACATCACGAGGCGCGAGGACGCGGCTCCGATCGAGGACGCGATCAGGTGCTCGGCGTGCTGCAACAGCTCGAAATCGGCGGGCGCCCCGGACTCCAGCCGGACATTGCGCCGCGCCGAGAAGGCCTCGAACGAATGGCGGGCGCGGTCGGGCCCGAGATATTGCGCCACCGTGGTCTGGATATCCTGCACGGTGACGGTGGTGCGCCAGCGGCGGAAGCTCGGGGAGATTGGCGCGAGCGTGTTGGGGACAAACAGATCGGCCTGCACCAGCTCGATCGAAGACGGTCGGCGCGCCAGCGAGAGGAGCACATAGGTGAGGATGTTGAGCGACAGCGACCAGATGACGCCGTGCATCAGCGGCGGCAGATCGGCGCCGAACAGCGCCTGTGGCCGCAGCGCCTCGATTCCGAATGGTCCGTGCTGGAGCAGCAGGATGCCCGTCGTCGAGGTATCCATGAAGCTCGGAATGAACAGCGTGTAGAGCCACACCACGAAGCCGACCAGCATCCCGCCGATCGCACCTCGCGCCGTCGCCCGCCGCCACAGCAGCCCGCCGAAGAAGCTTGGTGCAAGCTGGGCGATGGCGGCAAACGACAACAGGCCGATCGCTGCGAGCTGGGTGTTGCCGAGCGCGCGATAGTAGAAATAAGCCATTACCATGATGGCGAAGATCGCAAGCCGCCGCGAGCGCAGCAGGAAATCGCTGAAATCGGCGCCGCCGGTGCGTCCCTCCGGCCGTCGTTGCAGCACCAAGGGCACCACGAGGTCGTTCGAGACCATGATGGAGAGCGCGACGCATTCGACGATCACCATGGCGGTCGCCGCCGACAGTCCGCCGACGAACACGGCGACGCTGAGCAGATTCGCGCCGCCCTCGATCGGCAAGGCCAGCACGTACATATCGGGGTCGGCCGTGCCGAACGGGAAGCTGACGAGGCCGGCCAGCGCGATCGGGATCACGAACAGATTGATGGCGACGAGATAGAGCGGGAACAGCCAGCGCGCGCGGCCGACCTCGGCGTCGGATGAATTTTCCACGACGCTGACGTGGAACTGGCGCGGCAGCATCATGATCGCGCACAGCGACAGCAGCGTCATGGTCAGGAAATTGCCGATCGACGGCGAGTAGTTGATGGCGCGCACCGCCTCCGGCGTCTTCATGGCGCGCTCGATCAGTTCCTGCGGCGAGAACATCCAGAAAGTGACGAAGATGCCGGCGGCCAGGAAGGCGACCAGCTTGACGATGGACTCGGTCGCAACCGCCAGCATCAGGCCGTGCTGGTGCTCGGTGGCGTCGGTGTGGCGGGTACCGAACAACACCGCGAAGGCCGCCATCGCCAGTGTCACCATCAGCGCCATGTCGCCGAGGATCGGGATGTGGGAGAAGGCCTGGTCTTCGCTCAGGATCGTGCCGAGCGAGGAGGCCACCGCCTTGAGCTGGAGCGCGATATAGGGCACCGAGCCGATGATGGCGATCAGCGCCACGGTGGCTGCCACCGCCTGGCTCTTGCCGTAGCGCGCGCCGATGAAATCAGCGATCGAGGTGATGTTGTGGGCTTTGGCGAGCTGGATCACGCGCCGAAGCACGCCGGCGCCGAGCCCGATCATCAGGATCGGACCGAGATAGATCGCCAGGAAGTCGGTCGAGGTGCGGGTGGCGAAGCCGACCGAGCCAAAGAAGGTCCAGGAGGTGCAGTAGATCGCCAGCGACAGCGGGTAGATCAGCCCGGAGGCGCGGCCAGGCCCGGCCGGCGAACGGCGGTCGCCGTGACTCGCCACCAGGAACAGAAAGCCGATGTAGCCGAAGGCGGCGGCGATCACGCCCCAGTCGTGCAGCATGGCGAGCGCGCTTCTCCCTGGGCGCTGGAGCGCCCGATCTCATTTTCCCAAGCAAATCTAGCGCGTTGAAAGGTCGCAAGCGACAGCGAAATGCCCGGTGGGGCCGGGAACTGGGGTTGTCGTTAAGCCTTAGCGCCAGCGGCCGGCCCTCACCCTCCCCTGGAGGGGGAGGGTCGATCGCGCGCAGCGCGAGCGGGGTGGGGTGATCTTTCCACACGGGCAGCGTTCGAGGTGGAGAGACCGTCACCCCACCCCGTCTCACATTTCGCTGCGCTCAATGTGCGCCGACCCTCCCCCTCCAGGGGAGGGTGAAAGGAGCGCCTACTCCGCCGCCAGCGACTTCCGGCGCAGCGGCAGGCCGAGACGATCCCACACTTGCAGCAGAGCCTCGGCCAGCTGATCGATCAGGCCGTCATCGTGATAGGGCGAGGGCGTGATGCGCAGCCGTTCGGAGCCCTTGGCGACGGTCGGATAGTTGATCGGCTGGATATAGATGCCATGCTCCTCGAGCAGCAGGTCGGAGGCCTGCTTGCACTTCTCGGGATCGCCGACGAACAGCGGCACGATATGGGTGTCGCTCGACATCACCGGCAGGCCGGCGGCATTGAGGATCGCCTTGACGCGGGCGGCGCGGTCCTGGTGGCGCTCGCGCTCCCAGTTCGAAGTCTTCAGATGCTTGATCGCGGCGGTTGCGGCCGAGCAGATCGCCGGCGGCAGCGCGGTGGTGAAAATGAAGCCCGGCGCGTAGGAGCGCACGGCGTCGATGATCTGGCCGTTGGCGGCGATATAGCCGCCGAGGCAGCCGAAGGCTTTCGCCAGGGTGCCTTCCAGAACGTCGATGCGATGCATGACGCCGTCACGCTCGGCGATGCCGCCGCCGCGCGGGCCGTACATGCCGACCGCGTGGACCTCGTCGACATAGGTCATCGCGCCGTATTTCTCGGCGAGATCGCAGATCTTGGCGAGCGGGGCGACGTCGCCGTCCATGGAATAGAGGCTCTCGCAGACAATCAGCTTCGGCCGATTCGGGTCGGCCGCCTTCAACAGCTCCTCGAGATGCGCCAGATCGTTGTGGCGGAACACGACCCGCTCGCAGCCGGAATGGCGGATGCCCTCGATCATCGAATTGTGGTTGAGCTCGTCCGACAGAATGAGGCAGTTCGGAATGAGCTTTGCGATGGTCGGGATGCCGGTCTGGTTCGAGACATAGCCCGAGGTGAACAGCAGCGCGGCTTCCTTGCCGTGGAGATCGGCGAGCTCGGCCTCGAGCTGCACCAGCGGATGATGCGTGCCGGCGATGTTGCGGGTGCCGCCGGCACCGGTGCCGACGCGGGTTGCGGTCTCGACCATGGCGCCGACCACCTTCGGGTGCTGGCCCATGCCGAGATAATCGTTGGAGCACCAGATCACGACGTCGCGCTTGCCCTTGGGCGAGTGCCAGACCGCGTGCGGGAACCGGCCGGCCGTGCGCTCGAGGTCGGCGAACACGCGGTAGCGCCGCTCGGTGTGGAGACGGTCGAGGGCGGAACTGAAGAACTCGTTGTAATCCATCGGCAAAACCTGCAGCGGAACTCGGCCCAAGGCGGCCGCCCAATTTTTAGAGCTTTTCCAGCTCCGATGTCCATGCGCCTGCGCACATTTGCGGCAAGGCGCGCGTGCCAATTGATAACGCCGGTCCGGCGGCGATTGTTGATTTGGATCAACCGTCTAGCACAGGCCTGCCGGCCGGGACTGGCACCCGGGGGAGGGCAAGGGCTGCCTTGGACATTTTGTCCATGATGCGGCTCCGTCCATGATTGCGGAGCCGGTCGCGCCGACGTCATAGCCTCGCCCCGGTGCGGGGCGCGGGTCGGTCGTGCCGACAGCTCATGCGAAAGGACGCCCCGATGAAACGTGTGATGATCCTCAACGGTCCCAACCTGAACCTGCTCGGCGTGCGCGAGCCGCACATCTACGGCACGACGACGCTGGCGCAGATCAACGCGAGCTGCGAGGCTGCCGCCGCAGAGCTCGGGCTCAAGTTGGCCTTCCACCAGTCCAACCATGAGGGCGTGCTCGTCGATTGGATTCAATCGGCGCGACAGGATGCCGAGGCCATCATCATCAATCCCGCCGGCTTTTCTTTCACCTCGGTGGCGATCATGGACGCGATCAAGATATTCGAAGGCCCGGTGCTGGAAGTCCACATCTCCAACATCCACGCCCGCGACGAATATCACCGCCACTCGAAGATCTCGTTCGTGGCGACCGGCGTAATCTGCGGCTTGGGCCCGTACGGCTATATCGCGGCGCTGCACGCGATCGCGAATATGAAGTGAGGTGAGCGGCTAATTGCGTGCGCTGATCGCCTGATGGGCGCGCGCTGCGGATTTGCGTACATGCCCGTCGTCATCGTTCGTCAGTGAAGCCAACGCGGGCAGGACATCTGGGTCGCCGAAAGTCTCGGCGATCTCGCAGGCCCACGACCGGTGCCGGGGGAGCTGATCTCCGGAAAAGGCACCGAACAGCCGTCGCCAATCGCCCGCGGTGGCGTTCTGCCGCAAAGTCCACGCGGCTTCTTTCCGGACGCTGATCACCGGATCGCGGCTGTAGAGATCGAACGCCGCCTGGAAATCTGTCTCGCGCCAGATCTCCGCAAGGGCGCGGAGCGCGCACTCGCGCGTCGACGCTTCCGCTTCCCTCAGGAGCGGCAGCAAGGGATCATGAGCTTCGGCAAGCTTCCAATGCTCGACGATGCCGCAGGCGGTGCGCCTGACGTAATCCGACGGGTCGGAAAAGGCAGCAATGACAATCACGCGGAGTTCGGGTCCGCGCTTGTGCTGTCCAATGACCTCGATTGCGGTCCGCCGCACGAAGGCATCGCGCGCCGCCGCCAGAGTCCGAAGCTCGTTCAGTGCCTTGTCGTCGTCGCGCAAAACTAGGCTGCGGATGGCCTCGTGGGACATCGGCGGCCCAGCGCTCACGTCGTCCTGAACCGCAACACGCCGTCCTGCGTCTCGGCCGTCAGCCGGCCCTCGACGATCATGTAGTTGACATGGGCGACCAGTTCGCCGGCGGCAAAGCCCATCTGGTGCTCGTCCAGCACATGCTTGTTGAACACGACTGGCACCAAGGCGCGCGAGGTCTGCGGCACCTCGCGGCAGGCCTCCGCGATCAGGCGGCAGCGCTCCTCGTGGTGATCGGCAAGCTGCTTGATGCGGGTCTTGAGCCCGTAGAACGGCACGCCGTGGCCGGGCAGCACCAGCACGTCATAGGGGAGCGTCGTGGTGAGGCTGGCGAGCGAGGCCAGATATTCGCCGAGCGAGTTCTGGTCGGGCTCGACCGCCCAGACGCTGACATTCGGCGAGATCTTGCTCAGCACCTGGTCGGCGGAGAGGAACAGCTTGTCGTCGGCGCAATAGAGCATCACCTGGTCGAGTGCGTGCCCGCCGCCGGTGATCACCTTGAAGCGGCGCGAACCGATCACGACGTCGTCGCCGTGGGAGATGCGGCGGTAGGACGGCGGCAGCACCGAGACGCGCTTGAGATAATCCTGGCCGCGTCCGAGCAGTTTTTCGGTGAGCGACTCGTCCATGCCATGACGGCGGAAGAACAGCCGCTGCGCCTCGCGCCGCTCTTCGGTGCCGCGGTTCTGGTGATAGACCGATTGCAGATATTCGACCTGCGACATCACCAGCGGGCAGTTGAATCGTTCGACGATCCACCCGGCGAGGCCGACATGATCGGGGTGCGAGTGGGTGACGATCAGGCGCGTGATGTTGACGCCCTTCAGCGGCCCGTCGAACAGTTTTGTCCAGGCCTCGATCGTCTCCTCGTTGCCGAAACCGGCATCGATCATCGCATAGCCGTCGCCATCGGCGAGCAGGTAGATGTTCACATGGTTGAGGCGAAACGGCAGCTTCAGCCGCGCCCACAGCACACCGGGCCGCACCTCGACCACTTCTTCGGGATCGGGATGCTGTTCCCAGGGGTAACGCAGAGCCTCGGCCGAGGACTGCGCGGTGTCGGTTTTCGAGTTCATGCTACCGGCTTAACCCCGCCGCGCGCGGGGCGCCAGCCGAAAAAGGATGCCTGGCGGCCGCCGCATAGCGGTCATTCCGACGGTTTTCCGCGATGTGGGACAGTCGCGCCCGGAGCTCGGTTACCTCTCCCGCTTGCGGGGGAGGTCGGCGCGAAGCGCCGGGTGGGGGCTCTCTCCTCGCGGGACACTCCCAGTAAGCTGCGAACTGTCCCATTGCGGAGGCACCCTCACCCCAGCCCTCTCCTGCAAGCGGGAGAGGGAGTGCAGCCCCGATGTGGCCGGCGTCTTACGCCGCCCGCATGTTGTTGAGGAACGCGTCGATCTCCCCGCGCAGCATGTCGGCCTCGCGGCGCAGTGCGTCGGAAGCGCCCAGCACTTCGCTCGCCGCAGCGCCCGCTTCGGCGGATGCCGTGGAGACGCCGACGATGTTGCTGGAGACCTCGCTGGTGCCGCCGGCAGCGTGCTGGATATTGCGGGCGATCTCGCGGGTGGCGGCGCCCTGTTGCTCGACGGCTGCCGCAATCGTCGTGGTGACGTCATTGATCTCGCCGATGATCCGGCCGATGCCCTGGATGGCGCCGACCGCCGAGGCCGTGATCTCCTGCATGCTGGCGATCTGGGTGCGGATCTCCTCGGTCGCCCTGGCGGTCTGGCTCGCGAGGCTCTTCACCTCGGAGGCGACCACTGCGAAACCGCGGCCAGCCTCGCCCGCGCGTGCCGCCTCGATGGTGGCGTTGAGGGCGAGCAGGTTGGTCTGCGAGGCGATGGTCTGGATCAAATCGACCACGACGCTGATGCGGCTCGCGCTGTCGGCGAGGCTCTGCACCGTCGTATCGGTGGCGCCGGCCTCGTCGACCGCCTTTTTGGCGATCTCCGCAGAGGTGACCACCTGGCGGCTGATTTCGGCGATCGAGGACGACAGCTGCTCGGTGCCGGCCGAGACGGTCTGCACGTTGACCGAGGTTTCCTCCGCGGCGGATGCGACCGCGTTCACCAGCGCGTTGGACTGGTCCGCGGTGTTCGACATGCTCTGTGCGGTCGATTGCATCGAATTGGCCGACTGCGCGAGATTGTCGAGCGCGGAGCGCACCGTGCTTTCGAACTCGGCGATCTTCGCTTCCATGCGCGCCGCACGCTCGGCTTTCGCGACACGATCCTTGTCCTGCTCGCTGGCGAGCGCCCGGGCTTCGATCATGCTGTCGCGGAACACGTGAAGCGTGTCGGTCATCGCGCCGATCTCGTCATTATGCTTCGCGCGTGCGATCTCGGTGTCGAGATCGCCGGCCGACAGCAGCTGCATGGCGCGCTGCAGGCCGCTGATGCGGCGCAGGATGTTGCGGCCGACATAGAGCCAGACGAACAGCGCCGAACCGACAAGCATCATAGCGCCAAGGGCGATCATCGCCGTTGTCGCAAGCGAAATGTCCTGGCGGGCCTGGAAGGTCGATGCGTTGGTCTCCTTCTGCACGCCGTCGACGAGCTGCTGCACGCTGATGCCGAGGCCGACATTGAGCTTGCGCGTCTCGTCCAGGATGGTCTGGCCGTAGTCGACGGAGTCGAGCTCCTTCTCACGCAAATTGAATACGCCGGTCTTGCCGGTGCCGAGCGCGAGCAGCTTTTCCGCCGTCTCGCGCAGCATCTTGGTGCCCTGATTGTTCGGCAACAAATCGAGGTTGGACCGTAGGCGTCCCTGCGCCGTCTTGAATTCCTTCTGGATGTCGTCGAGCTTGTCGGCCGTGTTCGCCGACAGCGCCGCGCTCATGTCGGCGGCTGCGAGATTGCCGCTGGCAACGACGTTGCCGAGCTGCCCGACGGTCTGCGCGGCTTCGGTGGCATCTTCGGCGGAGAGGTTGGCCGACCCCAGAATGGCGTTGACCTGGGTCTGGGCGTTCAGCATGGCCGGACTGGCTGCGCCGACGAACGCGCTCTGTGCGCTGCGCAGGGCGTCATATTGCTTGTCATGGAGGGCGGCGATATCCAGCCGCTCGCGGGCGGCCTTGGCCAGACTCTGGGCCGCCTCGTTGATGCTCTTGATGGTCTCGCTTAACCCAGAGACGACTGTCTTGTCAGCGCCGAGCTCGATGATCTCGTTGAGTTTCTGCTGTGTCTGCTCCTGCAATTCCTTCAGCTTCTTGGTGCGCTCGTTCAGGGCGTCTTCGGTTTGGGCCGCAAGCAGGGCAGGTCCCTGTGCCGCAAGGCTCGCGCTCAATGCCGACAATTGCAGGCTTGCAGCAAGACGCGGAATGTCCCGTCCGCTCAGTTCGGTCATGCGCCCACCGAGATTCTGCAGCACCAGGCCGGCGCCGGCCGAGATCACGAGGCCCATGCCGGCGATCACTGCGAAGGCCGCGAACAGGCTGCCGCGCACGCCCCATTTCGGCAGTTTGAACCGCGGCTTGAATCGGCCGAGACTGAGACGGATCGCCATCGAAATTCCCCCACGCCCTTGCTTCTGTTTTGTGGCCGGGAGTATCGGGCACGCCGGTTAAAAAATCGCAATTTGTGCAATCGGTTGCGTGCGTTCCGCAGAGCGAAAAAAGAAGGGCCGGCGACATCGCCGGCCCTTCGTGATGATAAGGTTTTGCTAACCGCTCAGTAGCGCGCGACGGCCGGGCTGGCCCAGTTGAAGCGGTAGTTGACGCCCGCCTTGAAGGTGTGGTCGTCGGTGGTGAAGTTGCCGGTGCCGACCAGCGGGCCCGCGGTGAAGTGCGCGTCGCCGAAGTTGTAGTACTGATACTCGGCCTTGGCCGACCAGTTCGGCGCGAACATGTATTCGAGGCCGGCGCCGACGGTATAGCCGTTGCGGTGATCGCCATCGATGATGAAGCCGGTCGGCACGCCGCCGACTGTCACCTTCTCGTTGTTGTCCGAATAGGCATAGCCGCCCTTCACGTAGAGGAGGCCCGGACCCCAGGTGTAGCCGACACGGCCGGTGATCGAGCCGAGCCCGCGCTGGTCGTTGGTGTAGGCGATGCCGCCCGGGAATACCGCGCCGACGCTGCCGGAGAGCCAGGAATACTGGCCCTCGACGCCGACCACGAAGTTCGGGTTGAGCTGCCAGTCCGCACCGACCTGCACGCCGCCGAGGAAACGGCCGTTGCCATTGTTGCCGGTGGAGAGGCCGTTGAAATTGTTGTCGCTGGAGAACGCGCCGCCGACATGGCCACCGATGTAGAAGCCGGTCCAGTTGTAGATCGGCGCGACATAGGCAGGCGCGGGCGCCTTGTAATAGTTGCGATTGCCGAGATCGGCGCCGACGGCCGGCGCGGCCATGCCCACCACGAGCAGCGCAACGGTCGCAAACAAAATCTTCTTCATCGTCTTGAACTCCAACACGTAAGGTCCCCGGCAGGCGCGCATTCCGCGCCGTCGTTGGTTTTGCAGATAGCTCGCTTTTGACGAAAATGCTGTCACATGCGTGGCACAGCGGCGCCCAACGTAACTTATTGGGCTGCAAATGATTTTCGTGCTTAATGCCGCCTTAAGAAATGCTGAAGGAAGGCTTAACGTGGCGCCTCGCAGGTAACTTGCGCGCGCCTCTTGTTAACCAAGACGCCGCCGCGCCTCGTCGCGCATCTGCGCGCGAAAGGCTGCGCGCTTTGCCGGCCGGTCTTCCTCGCGTATGTCGTGACGATCGAAGATGTCGAACTTCTCCAGGATCGGATAGCGCTCGCTCGCCATCGCGAGCACGCGCAGCACCTTGGTCGCCGACGGTATCGGGCCGCTGACCTCCCAGCGCCGGATGGTGTCGGCGCCGCCCTTCTCCGGCAATCCGCACAGCCTGGCCATGTCGGCGGCGGTGAGCTTGCGCTTGAGCGCATCGGAGAGGTCGTTGCGGAGTTGCTTCAGTTCGGCGCCGGTCATGCTGCTTGCGTCCAGAGAAGTCAATGAAGCCAATGCACTAGCGCTGATTCGGGTCCATCCGAAGGCGGCGGGCGCACGCGCTGCGGCACCTTCGCGTGCGCACGGAGTTATGAACGGAGAACCTATGGAAATTTTCTGAGGAATGAACAGTTGGCATATCGGGGCGCATGCGGGGCGAAAGGAACAGTCATGACAAGCGTCAAATTCGCCATAGCCGCGCTCGTCACGACCGGACTGCTTGCCGCGCCTTTCGCGGCTGAAGCGAAGAAGGTCCGGTCGAGCCGGCATTACAGCACCGGTGTGGTGGCGCCGACCTATGGCGGTGCCGGAGCGCCGGCAGCGCAGCCGAGGGCGTCCTATGGGTCATCCGGACAGACGGTCGGCACCGTCACGGCGCCGTCGATCGGATCGTACAATTGGCCGTCGGTCGGCGTGACCAATTCGGTGCCCACGTGGAGCAACACCACCAGATAGACCGATGGCCGATCAGCGTGTGCCCGTCGCGAGGCCGGAGAGCAGGTAGAGCGCGACCAGCAATGTTGCGACCGACAGCATCGTCGTGATCGAGACCGTGGCCGCAACCAGCTTCTCCTCGACCTTGTGCTCGTGCGCGAGGACGTACACGGTTTTCGCCGTCGGTACGGCCGCGCAGACGACGGCAGCGATCGTATAGAGAGGATCGAGGCCCAAGATCACACAGAGCCCGTAGACGATCAGAGGCATCACCACCAGCTTCACTGCAGCGAGCGCAAACGATGCCTTCAGGTTGGATCGCAGGCCCTCGACGGACAAACCAAGTCCGATGGCAAACAGCGCGCAGGGCGTGAGCGCGGCAGCGATCATGTTCAGATAGGTCGCGACCGGCGCTGGAATCGGCAAGCCCGTGATCGCCCACACCAGCCCAATGAGCGTCGACAGCACCATCGGATTGAGCAGGATCTGCTTCGCCAGTCCCGTGGGATGCGCGGACCCGTGCGAGTCGCGTCCTTCCAGCAGGATGACCGTGATCGGAAACATCACGGCGGCCACGAACACTGTCGCCACCGCGGCGGGCAGAACGGCGGGCTGGCCGTAAATTGCGTGCAGGATCGGCAGTGCGACGAACCCGGTGTTGGTCATCGCCGCCGCCATCCCATGGATGGTACTGCTGGCCAGATCGTGTTTGCCACTCGCGCGGACCGCCAGGAACACCAGCGCGAAGCAGATCAGCGAGCCGCCGCCGAATGCGAGCAGGAATCGCCATTCCAGCAGATTGCGCGCGGGCTCCTGCGCGATCGTGACGATCAGCAGCGCTGGCATCGCCACGTTGTAGGCAAAGTGCACCAGGGCATCGGCAAGCGAGCGGGAGAGATAGCCGAGCTCGCCGGCGAACCAGCCGGTGACGATGATCGCGAATACGGGAAGAACGAGGCTGGCGACCTCCATCCGACTTCCCCCTCATTGCCAAACGGCGACGAGGTTAGCCCGGCGATGGATTGTCGTCACTGTGTGATTTGATGGAGCCGTCCCGAGCGATCGTTTCAAGTCGCAAAGGACGAGAATCTTCCTCACTAGATTCCCCTGCCGCCCTGCTTCCCGATCACGCAACGCCATGCCGCCAGGCGCTCAGCCGGATGCTGATTCATCCAGTCGGCGAGCTGCGGCGCGCCCATCAGGCAGGACTGCACCGAGACCTCAGCAAAATCGGAAGTGGTCACGATCTGCTCGTGACAATTGCTCGGAGTGGCGAGGCTGCAAAGCACGGCGATGATCTTGATCACGAGAGCTTACTCCTATCGCCGCCGATCGTGCGGCCGTTGTCTCCATCCTGCCCGTCGCTGGCCGGATCGGATGGCGGGAAGATGCTGTCGTAGATTGCACGTGCCTCCCGAATGAGGCGCACGCGCTCGCGCTCAGATCTCGAGACAAATCGAATAACTTCGCCCATGTTGGCTCCGAATATCAGTGGGCAAGTAGGCCATGAGATGATAACGATCATCCAATCAGCATCTATGGCGTCGTCCTCGACTTTGAAATGGCGTGCCCGTTCACGACGGAATAAAAAGCTCGTGACCGCGCCGGCGTCCCAACGTCGGGTGTTCTTTGCCAGGTTCTTGGGCTGTTCACCGCTTCCTATCGCGCGGCTGCAACTAGCGCGCGAGCGAATTCCGGTGACAGCTTACTCTTGCCGTCACCGGCAAGGCAGTCTCGCAAAGCAAATGCTGATCGAGCGAATATGTTTCGCCCGTCTCGCGTGCAAGTTTTTGGAACAATCTTGTAGTTCGAAGAACTGGGCGACCGTCGCTCACGCTGCCGGCGCGCGCTCCTTCCGCCCCGGCACCGCCGCCAGAAGTTCACGCGTATAGGCGTGCTCGGGCGCGGCGAACAGCTGCGCGGTTGGCTTGAGCTCGACGATGGCGCCGCGCTGCATCACGGCGATGCGGTCGCAGATCTGGGCGGCGACGCGCAGATCGTGAGTGATGAACAGCATCGAGAGGCCGAGGCGCGCCTTGAGGTCTTCGAGCAGCTTCAACACCTGCGCCTGCACGGAGACGTCGAGCGCGGAGACGGCTTCGTCGGCGACGATGATCTCGGGCTCGAGCGCGAGTGCGCGCGCAATGCCGATGCGCTGGCGCTGGCCGCCGGAGAATTCATGCGGGTAGCGCTCGAGCGCGCCGGCGTCGAGGCCAACCATCTTGAGGAGATCGCGGGCCCGGTCGAATGCGACCTTCGGATCAGTGCCGGCCGCGATCGGGCCGTCGGCGATGATGTGGCCGATCTTGCGGCGCGGATTGAGCGAGGCGAACGGGTCCTGAAAGATCATCTGGATGCGATGGCGCTCGGCGCGCAGCGCCTTGCCCGAAAGAGAGGTGAGATCGGTCTCGCCGATTCGCACCGTGCCGCGGTCGGCCTCGATCAGCCGCATTACGAGCCGCGCGACCGACGATTTGCCGGAGCCGGATTCGCCGACGAGACCGAGCGTCTCGCCCTTGAGGATGTTGAAATTGACTTCGCGCGCGGCATCGACGCGGCGGTCCTCGCGAAACCAGCCGCCCGAGGTGACATAGGTCTTGTCAAGCCCGATCACCTCGACAGCCCGGGCTAGGTCGTCGAGAGGCTCGCGCACCGGCGGGTCCATCGATGGCACGGCGGCGAGCAACGCCTTGGTGTAGTCGTGCTGCGGATCGCTGAAGACGGCTGAGGCCGAGCCTTCCTCCACGACCTTGCCATGGCGCAGCACGACGACCTGGTCGGCGATGTCAGCGACCACGCCGAAATCATGGGTGATGAACATCACCGCCATGTTGCGATTGCGCTGGAGGTTGCGGATCAGCTTGAGAATCTGTGCCTGCGTGGTGACGTCGAGCGCGGTGGTCGGCTCGTCCGCGACCAACACGGCAGGCTCCAGCGCGAGTGCCATCGCGATCATGGCGCGCTGGCGCTGGCCGCCGGAGAGCTGGTGCGGATAGGCGCGCACGATGCGCTCGGCGTCGGGCAGGCCGACCTCGCGCGCCAATGCGAGCGCTCTCGCGCGCCGTTCCTTGGGCGTGAGCAGGCCGTGCGCCTCGAACATCTCCGCCATCTGGTCGCCGATCCGCATCAACGGATTGAGCGCGGTCATCGGTTCCTGGAAGATCATCGCGAGCCTGCGGCCGCGCAGATCGCGCCAGCCGTCATCGTCCAGTCTGAGCAGGTCGCGGCCCTCGAACTGGATTTCGCCGGAGGCGATCGACACCGTGTCCGGCAACAGGCCCATCAGCGCATGCGCGCACATCGACTTGCCGGAGCCGGATTCGCCGACGACGCAGACGATCTTGCCGGGCTGCAAATCGAGCGACACGCCATCGACGGCGAACGGACGCTCGGCGCCCTTGGGCAGCGCGATTCTCAGGTTCTTGATGGAGATGGCGGGCGGTGCGGTCATCGTCAGCGTCCCTCCCGCGACAGGCGTGGATTGAGCGCGTCGTTGAGGCCTTCGCCGATCAAATTGAGGCCGAGCACCGAGATCAGGATGGCGACGCCGGGAAACACGGTGATCCACCAGGCTTGGCGGATCACGGTGCGGCCGGCGCCGACCATGTAGCCCCAGGAGATCAGATTGGGATCGCCGAGACCAAGGAACGACAGCGAGGATTCCAGGAGGATCGCGGTCGCCACCATCAGCGAAGCCAGCACGATCACTGGCGACAGCGCGTTCGGCAGGATCTCGCGCAGGATGATCCAGGTATTGCTCTGTCCGGTGACCACCGCGGCCTGAACATATTCGCGCGTGCGCAGCGACAGCACCTCGCCGCGCACGAGGCGGGCGACCGGCGGCCAGCTCACCACCGCGATCGATGCCACGATCGAATAGATCGAGGGCTGCAGAATTGCGACCAGCACGATCGCGAGCGCGAAGCTCGGAATGGTCTGGAAGAACTCGGTGAAGCGCATCAGCGCGTCGTCGACCTTGCCGCCGAAATAGCCGGCCATGGCGCCGATCGGGACGCCGACGACCAGCGCAACCAGCGTGGAGACCAAGCCCACAAGCAGCGAGACGCGAGCGCCAAAGATCATGCCGGCGAACACGTCGCGGCCGAGCGCGTCGGTGCCGAGCGGCACGGTCGACAGCGTGAACGGCGGCAGGAACGGCCGCTGCACCATGCGCCAGGGCGAGTTCGGGAACAGCATCGGTCCAAACACCGCGACCGAAATCGCAAGCAGCAGGATGACGAGCCCGATGACGCCGCTGGGGCTCTTCAGCATCGATTTCCAGAACTGTTTCATGAGGCGAATTCGATGCGCGGATCGACCAGTCGATAGACCAGGTCGGTGATGAGGTTGAAGATCAGCACCATGGCGGAGCAGATCACGAAGACGCCGAGCAACAGGTTGTAGTCGCGCTGGAGCAGCGCGTCGTACATCAGCCGTCCGATGCCGGGCCAGGCGAACACGGTCTCGGTGATGACGGCGCCGCCGATCAGCGTGCCGGAATGGACGCCGGCGAGCGTCACGACGGGGAGCAGCGCATTGCGCAGCACGTGGCGGCGCTGGATCACGGCGTCGGACAGCCCCTTTGCACGCGCGGTTTTGACGAAGTCGAGCCGCTTCACCTCCAGCATCGAGGCGCGCGTCATGCGGGTGTAGGTCGCCATGAAGAACAGCCCGAGCGTCATCGCCGGCATGATCAGGTGTGTTGCGACGTCGATCGCGTGGGCAAGGCCAGTGAGATTGGCGCCGACCGTCTCGTAGCCGAAGCTCGGCAGCCAATCCATGGTGACCGAGAACAGCAGGATCCCCATCAGCGCCACCCAGAAGATCGGCATGGCGTAGAAGATCAGCGCGAACACCGTGATGGCCGTGTCGAGGAAGGTTCCGGCAAAGCGCGCGGCGAAGGTGCCGAAGAGGATGCCGAGCATGAGCGAGATCGCAAATGCCGTCAGTGTCAGCAGCAGCGTCGCCGGCAGCCGTTCGCCAATCAGCTTTGCGACCGGCGCCTGCTGGCGGAAGGAGAAGCCGAGGTCGAGGGTGACGACGCCCTTGACGTAGATGAAGAGCTGCTCGGGCAGCGGCTTGTCGAGGCCGAATTTTTCCCGGAGCTGCTTGACGAAGACCTGGTCACTGGCCCCGGCTTCGCCCGCCATCACGACCGCGGGGTCGCCGGGCGCAAGCCGGATCAGGAAGAAATTGAGGACAACGATCGCGAGCAGGACGATCACGCCCTTCAGGACACGCTGAGCGACGAAGGAGAGCATCTAGACTCGAATGCCAGTTGGTTGAGGCGGACTCGCCGCGAGGAACACCTCTCCCCGACGGGGAGAGGTCGCGCCGAAGGCGCGGGTGAGGGGGCTCAGGTCGAACGAGGGAGCGCAACCCCTCACCCGGATCGCATCTGACGATGCGATCCGACCTCTCCCTTTGGGAGAGGTGGGCACCGACGATGCCTCAGCGTCTCGATACGACTTCATCGTGAATCAGTTCGCCCTAGAGCGACGCCGTGGCAGTAGGCTGCCGCGGTGGTCGCAAGCGCGTTATCACTTGTCGAGCCATGCGTCCTTGAAGCCGTCATTGACCCCGATCCCCGTGGTGATCAGGTTCTTGACCTTGCAGCGCATGATGGTCGGGAATTGCAGCTCGAGCATCCAGGCCACCGGCACGTCCTCGACCAGGATCTTCTGCGCCTTCTCGTAGATCTCCTTGCGCCTGGTGTCCGGGGTCGCGACGGCGCCATCGGCGAACAGCTTGTCGATCTCCGGATTGGAGTAGCCTTCGACATTGTTGAAGACTTGGCCCTTGGCGATGGCGCTGGAGACGTAATTGCGTCCCACCCCGAGCGCGGGATCGCCGTACTGGTAGAGATAGGTGAAGGCGATGTCGTAGTCCCAGTCGCCGATCTTCTGGTTGCCGCCGGCAACGTCGGTTGCGATCGTCTCGATGTTGATGCCGACGTCCTGGAGGTTCTGCTTCACCGCTTCACCCCAGCGCTGCCAGGTTTCGCCATAGGCGAGCGGCAACAGGCGAATCTTCTCACCCTTGTAGCCGGCTTCCTTCAGCAGCGCCTTGGCCTTGGCCGGATCGTACGGATATTTCTTCACGTCGTCGGTGTAATATTTGATGGTCGAGGCCGACGGGCCGGTCGCGACCTTGCCGAGCCCGTTCCAGATCACGTCCTTGGCGAAGTCGCGGTCGATCGCATACATGACCGCCTGCCGTACCCGCTTGTCGGCGAGCGGACCCTGGCGGTTGTTGAGCCACAGCCAGGCCAGCGGCGAGAAGAATTCCCAACCGGCGCCGGTGACGCAAGTGTCCTTCAGCTTGGACAGGCGCGGCACGTCGAAATTCTCGACCGAGCCGCCGGGCAGCACGTCGACCTTGCCGGTCTCATACGCCACCGAGCGCGCGGCGGCGTCGGGAATGATCTGCCAGTAGATCTCGTCGATGTAGGGTTTACCCTTCTCGTAATAGTTCGGGTTCTTGACCAGGCGGATGAACGAGCCCTTCTGCCACTCCTTGAACATGAAGGGGCCGGTGCCCACCGGCGCGTTGTTGTAGGGATTGGTCTTGAAGTCGGTGCCTTCATAGAGATGCTTCGGCACCATCGGCATCGAGCCGACCTCGAAGATGCCGAGGAACGGGCCGAACGGCTGCTTCAGGGTGAACACCACCGTGTAGTCGTCGGGCGCCTCGACCTTGTCCACTTGGGCGAGGTTGTTGCGGGCGCGCGCGTGGGTCTGCTTCAGCATCTCGACCGAGAACAGCACGTCCGCGGCGGTGAAGGGCTTGCCGTCATGCCAGGTCACGCCCTTCCTGAGCTTGAAGGTGTAGGTCTTGGCGTCCTCGCTGACACTCCAGCTCTCGGCGAGCTCCGGCTGCGGCTCGAGCTTGGGACTGTAGCGCAGCAGCCCCTCGAAGATGTTGCCCGACACCATCTGGGTCGGGCCGTTCTGGACCATCGCGAGCATCAGGCCGGGCGGCTCGGGCTGGATCACGGCATTGATCACACCCCCCGTTTTCGGCTCTTGCGCCAGTGCCGGGGCCGTGAGGCCGCAAGCCAGGAGGAGACCAAGCAACACTCGTTTTGGCATGTCGTATCTTTCTCAACCAAGACCAGCCGTGAGCGCTTCGCAACGTCCTCGCGCGCAAAGCGACGGCCGGCCCATCCCAGTCCCCATCCAATATCGAGGCTCACATAGTCTCGTTCGGCGCCGCAAGATGAAAGTCGCGACAGTGTTCGCACAAAAAATGTACAGCGCGTCCTGTTTTCACTTGATTCATTCTCCCGTCACGCAGACAAGTCCGCCATGGACAACGCCACGCGCTCCGAACGGTCCCGCAACGCTGCGCTTGAAGCGGCCATCGCGATCATCGCGCGCGACGGGCCGGGGCGGTTGACGCTCGATGCGATCGCGCGCGAGAGCGGCCTCAGCAAGGGCGGCGTGATGCACCAATTCCGCACCAAGGAGGCGGTGCTGAAGGCGCTGCTCGAACGACAGATGGCGCGGTTCGAGGAGTTCTCGAACGATTATATGGCAAAGGTGAGCGCGACCTCCGCCAATCCCAATCTGGCGACCCAGCTCGCCACCGTGCGCGAAGCGGCGACCTCGCCGAATTCTGCCGCGCTGGCGCTGGTTGCAGCCATGGTCGAGAATCCCAACCTGATGGCGCTGCCGCGCGAGCGCGAGATGGAGAGGATTGCGGCGATCAGGGAAGAGGCCGCCGACCCCGATCTTGCGATGCTGCGCTGGGCCGGAGCGATGGGCTTGCTGCTGAGCTCGCTATTTGGCATGTCGCCGCTCAGCAACGACGAGCACCAGCGATTGTTCGCGCGTCTGCTCGACGACGCGCAGTGGACCGGCCTCGAACAGCCGGCCGTAAAGCGCGCGGCAAAATCCGGTGCAGCAAAGGCGGCCAGCCTGCGCAAGCGGGCCTGATTCATCGTTAACGATGTCCGGCGGTCACACCGCCTAAAGTCACGCCAGCGGCCAAAGGTGGCAGATCATCATTTCGGCACTTTACAAACCAACTGGTCGGTTTTATAAGTGCAAACACTGAGACGGCCTAAGGCATCTGAAATGGCCCCGGACGATGCCTTGGGCTGGCAATGGTGAGCGCCGCAGCCGCGTCTGGTCCCGAAGCGGGCTGCGGTCGCCATCGCAACTTTAAAGGTTGGCCTTCCCAATCAGCCGCAAGAGGAGTCTGGAATGAATCGCTCGATCGCCCTGCGCGGTCTGGGAACGCTGGTGCTTTGCGTGGCCGCGGCCGGCTGCGCCTCGGTCGCGCCGGTGCCCTATTCGGAGATGGCGTCTTCGGCCTACATGGCTCCGGACAAGTCGGACGCCTCCGGCCGCGTGCCCTACCGCTATTCCACGCAGGTCGACTGGCGCGCTTATAATAAAGTGATCCTCGATCCCGTCGTCGTCTACCGGGGGAGGGATCACCAGTTCGGCGACATGTCCGACAAGGACAAGGCGACGCTCGCCGCTTACATGCAGACCCGTTTCGCCGACCGGCTGCGCAGCCGCTTCGCGCTTGTGCGCGAGCGCGGGCCGAATACGCTGCGGATCAGGCTGACGCTCACCGGCGCCGTCACCAACACGCCGGTGCTCGGCACGCTCTCGCGCTTCGACCTTGCCGGTGCCGTCTACAACGGCGTGCAGGCCGCGCGCGACGGCGAGGGGACTATGACCGGCTCGGTCGTCTACGGCGTCGAGATCTTCGACGCCACGACCTCGCGCCTGCTCTCGGCCTACGTCACCAAGCAGTACCCGGGCGCCTACGACATCAAAGCCAGCGTCGGTGCGCTCGCGGCCGCCACCGCCGGGCTCGACAAGGGCGCCGACGCGCTGATGGCACAACTGAACTGACGCCGCGATCCATCCAACGAAAGGTGCTGCCGATGAACATATTCCTTCGCTTCGTGCTGCGCATCGCGATCACGATCGTAATGATGGCGTTTGGCGGCCGCGCCGGCGCCGCGTCCACCGATCCGAGCGGCACCTGGCTGGTCGAGGACGGCCGCGCCCGCATCCGGCTCGAGCGCTGCGGTCCGTCGCGCGACCGTATTTGCGGCTTCATCGTCTGGATGAAGGAGCCGGCCGACAAACGCGGCCAGCCTTACCGCGACAGCCAGAATCCAGATCCCGACAAGCGCGCCCGCATGCTGCTCGGCCACCAGCTCATCATGGGCCTGCAGGCGACACCCGAGGGGCGGTTTGCCGGCGACATCTACAATGCCGAAGACGGCAAGTCGTACTCGGTCTCGCTCTGGCGCGAATCCCCCGACCGCCTCAAGCTCAGGGGATGCCTGATCAAGATCCTGTGCCAGACCCAAACCTGGCAACAGACCCTCGACGTGCTGCCCGGTCAGCTCATTGGCCTGACCGGCGACCTCAATGGTCCCCGCGCCGACAAGGAATGGGCGCAAGTGCCGGCACCGAAGCCGATCCCGGTTAAGGGAAAATAGGAGCAGCATTGTCTGCGGCCACGATCGCAAGCGACATTGTGTCAGGCGCTGTTGCGCCAAACTCCGTCATTGCGAGCGTAGCGAAGAATCTTTCCGCGGAGAGATTCTGGATTGCTTCGTCGCAAGGGCTCCTCGCAATGACGGTGTGGCGGCAATCGAAGTACCAAATTTGATCCGGATCAAAGCCAAGTCGTCGCTTCTGCGATCGAATAGCAACTGGGATAGCGTGTTGCGCGTCCTGGTTCTTGCAGACGTGAGACGATCGATGGACATGTACGCCACGAATATCCCTGCCGGTAACGACAGCGGGCCCGATGCCGTCGGGCCGCAGCCGGATGAGGGCGTGCAGCGCTGTCTTCAACTGCTGAACGAGGCTGGCCTCCGCCCGACGCGCCAGCGCTTGGCGCTCGGCCAGCTGCTGTTCCTGAACGGCCATCGTCACGTCACCGCGGAGAAGCTCTATGACGAGGCGATGGCGGCGAACATGTATCTGTCGCTCGCGACCGTCTACAACACGCTGAACCAGTTCACCGAAGCGGGCCTGTTGCGCCGGATCGCGGCCGACGGCATCAAATCGTTCTTCGACACCGACACATCCGTGCATCCGCACTTCTACCTCGAAGGCGAGGATGTGCTGGTCGACGTCGCCGAGGGCCTGACTTTCACCAGGGTGCCCGAGGCGCTTCCCGGCCACGAGATCGCGCGGCTCGACGTCATCGTGCATCTGCGCCGCAAGCGCGCGTAGCACCACTGTGCTCTTACCCTCCCCTTCCAGGGTCCCTCCAGGGGAGGGTAAAAGGAATCACCGCAACCCTGCGCGCCGAAAGCCCTCCAGATAGTGCTCGCGGTCGGCCTCATTGGCCCAGGGCAGTTGCGTCGCGATCCAGTGCAGCGAGATGCCGGGCTGGGTGCGGCGGAGCTCGCCCAGCGCGGTCTCCGCAAGCTTTCCGTCGCCGGTCATGCCGGCGGAGACCGCGAGCACGCGGTAGGCGCCGGTGAGGTCGCCGCGGTGGCGGATCGCCTCGCGCGCGAGCGCGATCGCCTCGTCATAGTGCCGCTCGGTAAAGCGCGCGTAGCCGGCGATGCCATGATAGATCGCCAGCGAGGGATCGCGCGGCGAGAGCCGGATCGCCCTCTGCGCCGCCTCGAACGATTCCTTCGAGCGTCCGGCATAGGACAGTGCCAGCGCGTAATAGCCCTGCGCCAGCGAGAAGTTCGGATTGAGCGCGAGCGCCCGCTCGAACTCGGACAGTGCGTCGGTCAGCCTGCGTGTCGAGAACAGGACGCTCCCGAGTGCGGCATGCGCCCAGGCATCCTCATGGTCGCAGCGCACGGCAGCCAGCGCGGCGGATTCCGCGACCGGCGCCACCGCGGCAAGCTCGACCCAGCCGAGATGCACGCCGAACATGTGGTTTGCCGCCAGCACTGACAACGCCTGACCATAATTCGGATCGATCTCGATCGCGCGCTCCAGCAGCGCCTTCGCGGTCTCGTGATCCCGCCGCGTCACGCGCCAGTAGTGCGACAGCGCCCGCATCAGCAGATCCCAGGCATCCAGGCTCGCAGGCGGCTTGCGGTGAGCGCGAAAACTTTCCGCCGCATGGATCTGCGGCTCGATCGCCGCCACGATCGCGTTGGTGATCTCGTCCTGCACGGCAAAGACGTCGACGAGCTCGCGGTCGTAGCGTTCGGCCCAGAGATGGCCGCCCGATGTGGCGTCGTTGAGCTGCGCGGTGATGCGCACCCGGTTGTCCGCCTTGCGGACGCTGCCTTCGACGATGTAGCGAACGCCGAGTTCCTCGGCGATCTGCCTGACGTGGACCGCGCGTCCCTTGTAGGTGAAGGACGAGTTGCGGGCGATCACCATGAACCAGCGCTGCTTCGACAGCGCGGTGAGGATGTCCTCGCTGATTCCGTCGCCGAAATAATCCTGTGCGGGATCGCCGCTCATGTTCTCGAAGGCGAGCACCGCGACCGCCGGGCGGTCCGACACGGTGTGCGGCCGCGCAGGAACGGATACAGCGGGCGCAGACGAAGCCGCCAGGTCTTTCCGGATTTCTTCCCGGACGTCGCCGACGAAACGAAAACCCTTGCGCGGAATGGTCTTGATCAGCCGCTGGGTCGCACCGTCATCACCAATCGCCTTGCGCGCAGCGTTGATTCGGCTGTTCAAGGCGGAGTCGGAGACGATGCGGTCGCTCCAGATCTGGCTGATCAGGTCACCCTTACTGACCACACGCGCGCGTTGCACGACCAGATAGAGCAACAGATCGAACACTTGCGGCTGCAACGGCACGGCGACCCCGGCGCAGGTGAGTTCCCGCAGGTCGCCGTCGAGCACATTGTTTTCAAAGCAAAATCGCACGTTTTCGTCGTCTCAAGCAAAACTCAAAGGCGTCTCAGGCGAAAATCAATTGTCAGCGAAAGTCTCAGGCCCGTCCGAGGTGCATGGTGGGACTACCAACAAGTGCCGATGTTTTGGCACAACGGAGCTTTCCATGTCCCAGATTGATCAGGTTCATTCGATCAGCCCGGCGGTTGCGGGCTCACGCATATTCAAGTTCGTCGCCTTTCTGTACGGAATTGCGGCATATCTCGTGTTTTTCGTCACCATCCTCTACGCCATCGGCTTTGTCATGGGGCTGGTCGTGCCGAAGACCATCGACACTGGAACCGCCACGCCGCCGGTTGAGGCCGTCATCGTCAATCTCCTCCTGATGTCGCTGTTCGCCATCCAGCACAGCGTGATGGCGCGTCAGAGCTTCAAGGCCTGGTGGACGCAGTTCGTCCCGAAGCCCGTCGAGCGCAGCACCTATGTGCTGCTGGCGAGCCTGTCATTGCTGCTCCTGTTCTGGCAGTGGCGTCCGCTGCCTGCGGTCATATGGGAGGTCCAGGATCCTGATCTTGCCGTGACGCTCGTCACATTGTCCTTCGCAGGTTGGGTGCTGGTGTTCACCTCGACCTACATGATCAACCACTTCGAATTGTTCGGCCTGCATCAGGTGGCCAACCATCTCGTCGGCAAGGAAGCGGCGCCTGCGCGGTTCAAGACGCCGCTGCTCTACAATTTCGTCCGCCATCCGATCTATCTCGGCTTCATCATCGCGTTCTGGGCGGCGCCGGTCATGACCGCGGGCCACCTGCTGTTCGCCGCCGTGACGACGCTCTACATCTTCGTCGGTATCGCGCTGGAGGAGCGCGACCTCGTCGCTCTCTTCGGCGACGACTACCGGCAGTACAAACAACGCGTGTCGATGCTTATTCCCTGGCGCAGATCGGTATAGTCTTGGCCTCGTTCCGCGCGTCCACCGATGCGCGGGGCGCCGACGCGCGATAACGATTCTTCATCAAGGAGATACCAATGAAACATGTCGGAAACTGCTTCTGTGGCGCGGTCACGGTCGAGGTCACGGGCGCGCCGGAGGCGATGGGCTATTGCCATTGCCGCTCTTGCAGGTCGTGGTCGGGCGGACCGGTGAACGCCTTCAGCCTGTGGAAGCCTGAAGCCGTGCGCATCACCGAAGGCGCCCAGAACGTCGAGACCTTCGCCAAGACGCCGCTCAGCCAGCGCAAATATTGTAAGAAGTGCGGCGGTCATCTCATGACCAACCATCCGCCGCTCGGCCTCGTCGACGTCTTCACCGCCACCATCCCGACGTTGGCGTTCATGCCCGGCGTCCATGTCAATTACGCCGAGACGGTGCTGCCGATGCGCGACGGTCTGCCCAAGCTGAAGGATTTTCCTGCCGAGTTCGGCGGCAGCGGTGAGATGATGCAGGAGTAGGTCGCTTCGCCTCTCCCCGCTTGCGGGGAGAGGGGGAGGTCCTCACCTCATCCCGGCGCGACGCAATCCGTCCAGATAATGCGCGCGATCCTCGTCGCGCAGCATCGGCAGCTCGCGCGTGATCCATGCGAGTGAAATGCCGGGCTGGGCGCGGCGCAGGCCTTCCAGGGCGGACGCGGCGAGAGCCGAGCTTCCCGACATGCCGGCGGCGGCGGTCAGCACACGATGCGCGCCGACGAAGTCGCTGCGTTGCCGCAGCGACTCGCGCGCCATCTGCACGGCGCCTTCGTAGTCGCGACCGATGAACCGGGCATAGGCCGCAACTCCGCAATAGATCGCGGCGAGCGGATCGCGCGGGCTCAGCCGCAGCGCACGGCGCGCGGCGGCGTCGCCGTCCTGCCATCGTCCTGCGTAGCACAGCGTCACGCCGTAGAAGGCGTACGCCATCGCAAAATTCGGATTGAGCTTGAGAGCCAGCTCGAACTCGGCCAGTGCGTCGTCGAAGCGGCGGCGGAATAAATAAGTATAGGCGAGGCCGTGATGCGCCCAGGCGTCGTCGCGATCGGCCTCCACCGCCGCCAGCGCCGCGCGTTCGGCGACCGGCACGGTTACAGCCATGTCCGCCCAGCCCATATGCGCGCCGAAGATATGGCTGGTCGCGAGCAGGCCCAGCGCCTTGCCATAAGCGGGGTCGATCGCGATCGCCTGTTCCAGCAGCCCTTGCGCGGCCGCATTGTCCTCGCGCGTAATGCGCCAGTAATGCGACAATGCGCGCATCACGAAATCCCAGGCATCCGGGCTTCCCGGCGGCTTCTGCTGAGCGCGGAAGCTTTCGGCGGCATAGAGCTGCGGCTCGATCGCCGCGACGATCGCCTCGGTGATCTCGTCCTGCACCGCGAAGACGTCGGCCAGCTCGCGGTCGTAGCGCTCGGCCCAGAGATGGCTGCCGGTCGAGACGTCGTTGAGCTGCGCCGAGATGCGCAGGCGCTCGCCGCTGCGCCGCACGCTGCCTTCGACCACGTAGCGTACGCCGAGTTCGCGCGCGACCTCGTGGAGGTGCACGGCGCGGCCCTTGTAGACAAAGGAGGAATTGCGCGCGACGACGAAGAACCAGCGCAGCTTCGACAGCGCGGTGATGATGTCCTCGCTGATGCCGTCCGAGAAATAATCCTGCTCGCGGTCGCCGCTCATATTGGTGAAGGGCAGCACGGCGATCGCGGGCCGGTCGGGCAGCGCGAGCGTGGTCTGCGGCGCCGACGCGCCGCGGCCGGGTTCCGGCGCGGCCGCGCCGCGCTTCGCCTCGACGTCGCCGACGAAGCGAAAGCCCTTGCGCGCGATGGTGCGGATCAACGCCTGGTTCGCGCCATTGTCGCCGATTGCCTTGCGCGCCGCGTTGATCCGGCTGGTCAGGGTCGATTCGGACACGCTGCGGCCGTGCCAGATCTTGTCGATCAACTCGTCCTTGCTGACCACCCGGTCGCGGTTCTCCATGAGATGCACGACCAGGTCGAAAACCTGTGGTTCCACGGCAACGGGAACCTGCTCGCGGCTCAGCTCGCGCCGGTCGGTGTCGAGAAGGTGATCCCGGAACAGAAACTGCACGTCGAAAACTCAGTCCTCACAACGACATCAGGCAATAATAAAATCGAAAATGGATTACGACTTGAAGTCTGTGAGTCCGCCGAACGGTCTGTCAGGTTCACCACGATCGCGTGATGGCAGTGATGCGGTATCGGATGGGAATACGACCTCGATGGAATGTGAGGTTTGGGCCAGATTGCCGCCAGCTGAATCCGCAAGAGCAGGGAGTCGGCAGTGCCGAACATCTCCCCGATGTCGTCCTGGCGAAAGCCAGGACCCATACCGCGGAATCTCTCGATTGCAGACGGTAGAAGTACCGGACGGCGTGTCTTCGCCAAACGTCTCCTTGGGGTAATGGGTCCTGGCTTTCGCCAGGACGACATCGGCTATATGGCGGGCATTGCCGAACAGCGCGACCTGCGTAAGCTGCCTTCACAGAAAACACCCAGCCACGAAGAAACGCCCATGCCCGCTTTTCCCGCTTCGACCACTGTGCTCGACTCCATGCTGTTCCGCGACGCCTTCGGCACGCCTGAGATGCGGGAGGTGTTCTCCGACATTGCGCTGGTGGCGCGCTATGCCGAGGTCGAGGTGGCGCTGGCGAAGGCGGAGGCCAGATGCGGCGTGATCCCGCAGGATGCCGCCGACCAGATCGCGGCCCGGACCAATGTTGCCGCGCTGGATTTCGATCTGTTGCGGCGGGAGACCGACATCGTCGGCTATCCGATCCTTCCCCTGGTGCATCAGATGGTGAAGCAATGCGGCGAGGCCGGCCGTTACGTGCATTGGGGCGCGACCACGCAGGACATCATGGACACCGCGGTAGTCCTGCAACTGCGCGCCGCGCTCGAGATCGTCGAAAAGGACATTGCCGAACTCCGTCGTATCCTCGCTGACCTCTCCAAGCGATATCGCGACACGCCGATGGCGGGCCGCACCCATCTGCAGCAGGCGCTGCCGGTGACGTTCGGCTACAAGACCGCGATTTGGCTCGCGATGTTCGACCGCCATGCCGAGCGTCTGGCGCAATTGAAGCCACGCGTCCTGGTCGGCCAGTTTGCCGGCGCCGCCGGCACCCTGGCCTCGCTCGGCGACAAGGGATTCGAGGTGCAGGAGGCGCTCTGCGCCGAGCTGAAGCTCGGCGTTCCCGCCTCGACCTGGCATGTCGCGCGCGACGGCTTTGCCGAGGCCGTGAACTTCCTGGCGCTCGTCACCGGCTCGCTCGGCAAGATCGCGCTCGACATCATAATCATGGCCTCGACCGAGTTTGCCGAGGTCTACGAGCCCTTCGTCAAGGGGCGCGGCGCCTCCTCGACCATGCCGCAGAAGCGCAACCCGATCTCCTCCGAGCTGATGCTGGCGGCGTCCAAGGCGGTGCGCCAACATGCAAGCCTGATGCTCGATGCCATGGTGCAGGACTTCGAGCGCGCCACGGGTCCCTGGCACGCCGAATGGATGGCGATCCCCGAAAGCTTCGTGCTGAGCGCCGGCGCGCTGCACCAGGCGAAGTTTGCGCTCGCAGGCCTCATCGTGGACGAGGCGAAGATGAACGACAATCTCGCCATTAGTCGCGGCCTGATTGTGGCCGAAGCCGTCATGATGGGGCTCGCCCCGCAGATCGGACGGCAGGAGGCGCATGACGTGGTCTATGACGCCTGCCGGCTCGCCAATGAGGAAGGCTTGACGCTGGCAGATGCGCTCTCATCCGACTCCCGCGTTTCGAGCCGCATCGACCGCGCCACGATCGAGGCGCTCACCTCACCGAAAAATTACCTCGGGCTTGCCCCCGCCATGGTCGACCGGGTGCTGAAATCGGCAACGCGTTGAAAACCAATATGCGTGAAACTGCGTATCTTATCGGTGTCGCAAGGTGCTCGCGCACTTGCGCCTCGCGATGCTAGGCTTAGATTGAATGAGAGACTTTCGGCAGAGGGCCCCGCATGACTGATCACCGCAATTCCGCTACTCCCATCGATCCCGCGAAACTCGACCGGCTGGCCGAGGTGGCGGTGAAGGTGGGCCTGGGCTTGCGGCCGGGGCAGGATCTTCTTCTGACGGCGCCTGCCATCGCACTGCCGCTGGTGCGGCGGATTGCCGTGCACGCCTACAAGGCCGGCGCCGGCATCGTGACGCCGATCCTGTCGGACGAGGAGATGACGCTGGCGCGCTACCGCCACGGCCAGGACAACAGTTTCGATCGTGCCGCCGGCTGGCTGTACGAGGGCATGGCGAAGGCCTTCTCGGACAACACCGCGCGGCTCGCCATCGTCGGCGACAATCCGATGCTGCTGTCGGGCGAGGATCCGTCGAAGGTGGCGCGCGCCAGCAAGGCCAACTCCATGGCCTATCAGCCGGCGTTGGAAAAAATCGTCAATTTCGATACCAACTGGAACATCATCGCCTATCCGAGCCCGTCCTGGGCCAAGCAGGTGTTTCCTAATGATCCCGAGGACATCGCGATCGGCAAGCTCGCGGATGCGATCTTCGCCGCGTCCCGCGTCGACCGCGAGGACGCGATAAGCAATTGGGCGAGCCACAATGCGGTGCTGCGCGAGCGCACCAACTGGCTCAACGGTCAGCGTTTTCGCGCTTTGCAATATTCGGGTCCCGGCACCGACCTCACCATCGGCCTCGCCGACGGCCACGAATGGGAGGGCGGCGCCTCGCTCTCAAAGAACGGCATCAGCTGCAACGCCAACATCCCGACCGAAGAGGTTTTCACCACGCCGCATTGCCGCCGCGTCTACGGCCACGTCGTGAGCTCGAAGCCGCTGTCCTACCAGGGCACCCTGATCGACAACATCGCGGTGCGTTTCGAGGACGGCAAGATCGTCGATGCCAAGGCCTCGCGCGGCGCAGAGGTGCTGAACAAGGTGCTCGATACCGACGAGGGCGCGCGCCGCCTCGGCGAGGTGGCGCTGGTGCCGCATTCCTCGCCGATCTCGCAGAGCGGGCTGTTGTTCTACAACACCCTATTCGACGAGAATGCGGCCTCCCACATCGCGCTCGGCCAATGCTACTCGAAATGCTTCATCAACGGCGCGCAACTCACGCCGCAGCAGATCGCCGCGCAAGGCGGCAACCAGAGCCTGATCCATATCGACTGGATGATCGGCTCGGCCGAGACCGACATCGACGGCATTCTCGCCGACGGCAGCAAGGTGCCGGTGTTCCGCAAGGGCGAGTGGGCGAAGTAGCAAGCTAGATTTGATCCAATAGCAGCCCAGGACGCGGTTCACCTCTCCCGTAGGGAGAGGTCGGATCGCATCGAAGATGCGATCCGGGTGAGGGGTTCTGGTCTCACTGAATGCCGCGGCCCCTCACCCGGATTGCACTGGACGATGCTTCGCATCGCCAGGGGCAATCCGACCTCTCCCCGTCGGGGAGAGGTAAGCATCCCGGCGACAGTCTTCCCCCAGACTCGACGCCGTCGATGGTGAACCAGGGCTCCTCGTCCGGCCCGAAGGAAACATCGAGGGCGCCGAGCCAGGCGACGACCTCGCGGTTGGCTGTCAGAACCTCGGGCGTGACGGGCATCGGCATTGGCTCCTTCCATGGTCACTTTCGCGCATTTTGTCGCACCCCGGAAAAGAGGGGTTCATGTGCGCGAATTCGCAGCGGAATCTCAACGTTAGCTGCTTCGCACCTGCAACTTAGGGCTGATTGTCGGTGCCTGCGTAAGGAAGAATTAAAAGGCGGTCACTAGCGTTGCGATCATCATTGGAAACAATCCGGGCTCCGACCCGGCCAAACCTATTTTATTCCCTGAGGAAACAGATGTCGCGCGCAATGATTGAAATCGGCAGTTGCAATGTGGATCTCGAGCTGCGGCCGATCGAGCCGTCCTGGATCATCGAGGGTAATCCGGTGTCGCGCTCGCGCGTCCTGTCCACCAGCGCCGACGGCACGGCCCAAACCATCATCTGGGCCTGCACCGAAGGGCGCTTCAACTGGTACTACGACATCGACGAGACGATCATGATCATGGAAGGATCGATCGTGCTCGAAAGCGACGGCATGCCGCCGAAGCGCTACGGTCCCGGCGACGTCATTTTCTTCCGCGACGGCGCGCATGCCAAATGGCATGTCGAAGGCCACGTCAAGAAGATCGCGTTCTGCCGCAAGACCAATCCCGTGATAATTGGCTTCCTGATCCGCGTCGTCAACAAGCTGAAGAAGATGTTCACCTCCACCGGCGAACGCCGTCCAGCCTCGCTGATGGGTGCAGGCTAGAACTCACAAAGTTTCAAGGACGCTTCCCAGCGGCCACGACGGAAGAGGGGTCGGGATCAACATCCCGGCCCCTTTTCTCGTCACGACGGCAGTGCGAGCCGATAGAAATCAATCGCGGTCTGTGAGAACAGTGCCGTCTTCTCGGCCTCGCTCAGGGGCGCCGCGATGCGCTTGAAGGCGTTGAAGATCACCTGATAGCTGCACTGGCCTTTGTCCGGCGGGAAATTGCTCTCGAACATCGCGCGTTTGGGTCCGAACGCTTCGATGCAGGTTTCGATATAAGGCCGCCAGGCCGTGGCAAGCTCCTCGGATGACGGCGGCCTCGCGCGCAAATGGAAGTCGTAGCCGAGCAGACACATTGCGAGCCCGCCGAGCTTAACCACCACATTCTCGCATTTCGCAATCTCCCGGATCGAGGCGCGCCACTGCGGAAACACTTCCTCTCGTCTGCCGGCAAAGCGGCCGACGCCGGCCGGGCCGCCGCAATGGTCGAGCACGATCCTGGTATCGGGGAAGGCGCGCGCGAGCTCGGTGAGCTCGCCGATCTGCGGATGAAACAGCCAGGCATCGAAGCTGAGGTTCAGCGGCGCGAGGCAGGCAAAACCCTTGCGGAAGGTCGGATCCCGCAACAGGCCCTTCGGCCGGTTCGCATACATGCCGGCGACGACGGGGTCCTCGTCCCAGGCCGAGGAATGCCTGATGCCGCGGAAGCGGCCGTTGCCCGCCGCGATCTCCGCTTCCAGCACCGGCTTGGCCGCGTCGCCCAGCAGCAGATTGGCGTGGCTGACGATGCCCGCACAGATCGCCGCCTTGCCGTAGACACCGCTCGCGCTCATCGCGGCGACGCCATTGGCGAACTCGACCTCCCCGACGGGCCGGAACGCCTCTGGCCCATGCGCGCGATACATCGAGCGGCAATCGACATAGACGGTTGCGATGACGTTGTGGCCGGAGGCGATGTCGGCTGCCATCGCCTCGATCAGATAGCGATGCCCGCGATTCCAGAGATGGTGGTGAGGATCGACGATCGGCCGGGCCGCATCGATGATCTCCTCCTGGTGCTGCGCAAGCCAATCCTCGCGCGGCTCGACAAACAGCCCGCTGGTATTAGTGGGCAACCCGCTTGCGGCCATCGGCGTTCGCTCCCTCTGTATTTTGGTATTTTGTGCTGGGAGCCTAGCATCTCATCTCGTCACGCAGCAGCGCACGCCATGCAACCGCACCCATCATCGCGTGCACAGCGGCGGTGTGACTGATATCGACTAGATGAAGCTCGATTGCCGCCACACGGAAGGTGCGCTCCCTCTCCCGCTTGCGGGGGAGGGCTGGGGTGGGGGTGCCGCCACAGAGAGATTCCTAGTGTGGAGAGAGCCCCCACCCGCGCCTTCGGCGCGACCTCCCCTGCAAGCGGGAGAGGTTGCTGCGCGCCCGGAGCTGACTGATTCAAGAGCGATTCGATCTTAAGCCTTGCGCCGCTTCGCCTTCACGTCGACGACGAGCCGCCAATCGGTTGCGGTCGCAGGCTTGACCTCGCCGAGCCAGTGGAAGGAATCGCCGGTGATCTCCGTAAAGCTCCAGCGCGTCAGCTCGCCGGCTTCGGTCGTGCCTTCCTGCACGATGTCCGCGCCGCGCGGACGGCCGATCTGCTGCCGGAACACGCTGCGGCCGGGATCGAACCAGGAAATCCGCCATGCGGCGATGGTTGGGTCATAGACACGTAGCGTCGTGCCGTACCAATTGCCGGCGATCGGAAAGGCCGGGCTGCCCTCGGGACGAGGGATGATCCAGACGTCCTGCACGGCGCGCCCTTCCAGCACCCAGCCAAAATGGATTTCGCCGGGCGCGACGTGCTTGGTTCCATCGGGCCCGTGGGCGGTGATTTCGGCGTCCCAGTCGCCGACGAAACGGCCGTAAAGCTGCAGCGCCGCCGCGTGCTCCGGGTTCGGCCCGTCCGCGTGCAACAGTCTCGCAAAATCTGTCATGTCGATCTCCTGTCGCCAGGAGATCAGCACGAGCGGGCCTCAGCGGACTTGGAGAAAATTGCGCGTCAGACCCCGTCGAGGATGATCACCGTCGGCTTCGACGGCAGCGCATCCCGCGAGATCCGGAACGACCGCTCGATGCGCCGGTCGATCTCGAACTGCTGGCCGATCCGGCGCATGAAATCGTCGAGCGGAGTGGCGAAGCGGTGCATCGGCAGCACCACCGAGGCGCGCAGCCGTTTGGTGATCTCGGAGATGCCGTCCAGCGACATGGTGTAGGTGCCGTCGATCGGCACCATCACGATGTCGAGCCGCCCGATCTGGGCGAAATGGCTGTCGTCGAGCTTGTGGTGGAGATGGCCGAGATGACCGATGCAAAGGCCGGCGACCTCGAAGATGAAGATCGAGTTGCCGTCGCGGATCATGTCGGCGCCGGAATCGTCGCCGAAATAGCGGCGGATGTCGGTGGTGACGTTGCGGATGAAGGTGTCGCTGATGCGCTCAGAGATCACCGCGGGCTTGCCGTCCTCGCCCCAGCCATGCAGCACATGGGGAATGCGCTTGTCCGGGAATAGCGTGTAGTGGGTGCTATGGGCCCGGTTCATAGTGACGACATCGGGTCGCCGTCCCACCTGATAGGCGCCGCTATAGTCGGTGGCGATGCGCAGGCCCCCGGGCGTATCGATGAAATAAGTGGAGTGGCCGGCATAGGTGATCTCGACCTCGGCTGAGCCGCCGGCCTGCCGGAACGCGACCGGCAGCGCGCGGGGCGCCGCGTTCGCCATCGCCAGGCATTCGCTGCGCTGTGGCTGCTGGGCGAGGGCAGGTGCGAGGGATACGCCGAACAGCGCCAGAGCCGCCGAAACCAGTCGCCACATGCATCCGTCCCCGATGACTTCGGAGAAAGTCTAGCGTGCTATGCTGCGCATGGCCAATGGACTGCGATCAACAGCGCGTCAGTGTCGCACCTCTCGCCCCGCGTCTTTTATTCGTGCCTTGGACTGAACTTCCAGGTGATGGCGATGAGGCTGGCTGTGATCAGGCCGCTGATGAGGCCGGCGATGGGAAGAGCAAGCAGCAGCGCGGCGCTGGCGGCCCAGCCGATCGAGGAGAAGGCTTCGGCAAAGGTTGCAAGCCGCGAGGAAGTCTGGCGGCGGCGGAATTGGCTGCGCCGGGCCTGCACCCGGAACCAGAGCTGGATCGCGGTGGCGGAAGCTGCGCTGATGATGATCGCGCCGGCGCTGGTTGCCGCCTGGAATGGCGAGGCGAAGGCCAGTGCCGCAACCAGCGGGCAGAAGATCACGGCGGTCGCGATCAGCACCACCTCGATCTTGGCGCGGATGATGCTGGATGGCGTCAGCGGCGCGGTTGCGACCAGGTCGGGCGCGTCCTCGCCTGAGATCGTCAGCCAGGCAAGCCCGCCGGCGAGCTGTCCGGCCGCCATCACGATGACAGGCGTGATCAGCGTCAGCGCCGCCGAACTGTCGGCAAAATTGCGCCAGAGCAGCAGCGCCGGTGGCACCAAGTAGAGCAGCTGCATCAGGGTCTGCGAGATCAGCCAGGGATCGCGCCAGAGCAGCGAAAATTCCTTGCGCCGCAGCGCCTGCTGCCGCGATCCGCCGCGGAACGGGCGCTCCTTGGCGCGTACGCGGCCGGCTGTGCCATACGCCGCCGCGTCGATGGCGGTGTCGGCAAAGCGGCGTGAGAAGATCGCCATGACGCTTCCGAGCAGCACGAGCGCAAGCGCGAGGAGCAACAGCAGCGCTTCGCTGTCGCCCATGGTCGCCCGCGCCGGCCACCACCAGATGCTGTCGATATCGGGCGCGTAGGCGGCCACGCGACCCGAGGTCAGGATGGTGAAGCGCGACAGCGTGCCGTAGGACATGATCGCGGCGACCTGGAGCGCGATCACGAAGCCCGCGCCGATGATCGCGGCGAGGATCTGGGCGATGAGACGCGTCCGCGCCGGGCCGATCAGCCGAAACAGGAGAATGGTGACGGCAATCGCGATCGCAGCTGCCGAAAGGCCCATCGCGATCACGACGCCGAACGCGCTGAGCCACCGCGCGCCGCCGCCGATCACCAGCACGTCGATGAAGGGCGTCGAGAACAGCAGCGCCATTGTCGTGACGGTGAGCGCGATCGCGGCAATGCGCACCGAGAACAGATTGGCCAGCCTGGCCGGCGAGGACATGATGAGGTCGAGATCGGCGCGGGCGTAAAACACCCGCGTCACCGATTCGATCGCCTGCGACAGCATCAAGGTCCAGGCCAGAAAGATCGTCGCCGAGATCACGATCAACGAGGATTTGTCGAGCGGCAGTTGCAGGTCGGCGAAGCGGCCGATCACGGCCCAGGCGGGCACGTGCAAGAGTGCGGCGAAGAACAGCAGGCCGATCATGGCGGCGCGTGCCCGCTTGCGCCGTCCGCCCGTCATCATGGCGAACCATTCGCGCCAGGCGAGCCGGAGCTCGTGACGGGTGAACGAGGACAGCGCGGTCGCCGAGCTCATGCGGCGTCCGGAAGCGTCACCAGCGCGATGAAGAGGTCTTCGAGGCTGGTATCGGCATGGCCGTTCTGCCGGCGCAGCTCGTCGAGCGTGCCTTCGGCGACCAGATGCCCAGATGCGATCACGCCGATGCGGTCGGCCATGCGCTCGGCCACCTCCAGAATATGCGTGGTCATGATGACCGTGCAGCCGGCGCGGACGCGCTCGCTGAGGAGACCCTTCACGTGGCGGGCGGAAACGGCATCTAACCCCGTCAGCGGCTCGTCGAGGATGATGAGGCGGGGATGGTGCACCAGCGCGCCGGCCAGTGCCACTTTCTGGCGCATGCCCTTGGAAAAGCCCTCGCAGCGTTCGTGCCGGTGCGGCACGAGGCCGAGCGAGCCGAGAAGCTCCTGCGCAACCGGTTCCGAGCTGGACGGCGCGATGCCCCAGAGACCGGCGACGAACTCGAGATATTCGAGCGGCGTCAGCTTGTCGTAGATCATCGGCTCGTCCGACACCCACGCCATCATCTGCTTGGCAGCGACGGGATTTTGGAGCGCATCGATGCCGAAGATCGAGACGCTGCCGGCATCGGGCCGCAGCAGGCCCGCGACCATGCGCAGGGTGGTGGTCTTGCCGGCGCCGTTGGGGCCGACCAGGGCATAGAATTCGCCGGCATGAATGGTGAGATCGAGGCCATCGACCGCCAAACGGTCAAAACGCTTGGTTAACCCCAGGACTTCCAGCGCCGAGCTGCCTGGCTTCATGACGTCCACCATCCGGTTTTGCATCGCCCGCGACCATGACTTGAAGATGTTTCGGCACCGTGAATCTACGGCCGACAAATTCCGTCATCCTAAAGGCAAGTCACCGTTTGTTGACAGCGCTTGGCGGTTCAGGCTGAATTGGTCTTGGGCAAATGGCGCTGACGCAGCGAAACGACTGCGTAGCGACTGGACACAAGATGCGACAAGGCGGTCAGGAAGAGCCGCCGGTTGCATCGGGAGGATGCGCGGCGATGCTGGATTTCGTTCAGCAGCTGGTCAGCGGTGTTGCGCTCGGCTGCGTCTACGGCCTGATCGCGCTCGGCTTCGTGCTCGTCTACAAGGCTACCGAGGTCGTCAATTTCGCCCAGGGCGATCTGATGATGCTCGGCGGCTTCTTCGCCTTCACCTTCATCGGCATGATGGGCCTGAACTACTGGATCGGCTTTGCCGGTGCGGTGGCCGCCATGGCGCTGTTCGGCATGCTGGCCGAGCGCGTGGTGGTCCGGCCGATCCTCGGCTATCCGCAATTCTCCATCATCATGGCGACGATCGGGCTCGGCTATTTCCTGCGCTCGATCGCCGGCATGATCTGGGGCACCGACGATCTGAAGATCGAGACGCCGTTCAGCCAGGGCGTGCTGCGCATGGGCTCGCTGGTGCTCGCCTACGACAAGCTCTCGGTGATCGCGGCGACGATGATCCTGTGCACGCTGCTCTGGCTGTTCTTCAACAAGACCACGCTCGGCACCGCGATGCGCGCCAGCTCCGAGAACATGCTGGCGGCCTATTATATGGGCATTCCGGTCAAGCGCGTGGTGTCGATCGTCTGGGCCATCAGCGCGGCGGTCGCGACCTGCGCCGGCGTGCTGCTGGCGCCGATCACCTTCATTCACTCCAATGTCGGCCTCGTGCTCGGCCTGAAGGCGTTTCCGGCCGCCGTGCTCGGTGGCTTCGGCTCGATCCCGGGCGCAGTCGTTGGTGGCGTGCTGATCGGCGTCATCGAGAGCATGGCCGGCTTTTATTTGCCCGAAGGCTGGAAGGACGTCGCGCCCTACATCGTGCTGCTCACCGTGCTGCTCCTGAAGCCTGAAGGCCTGTTCGGCCTCCACGTCCGCAAGAAGGTCTGAACGCCATGCGCTTCCTGTTCAAGACCGACTATGAAGACGACATCAAGCTGTTTCCGCATTCGGGCTACGCCGTCACCTATGGCATCCTGGTCGCGCTGCTGCTGATCGCGCCCTATGTGCTCTCCAGCTACCTGATGAGCCAGCTCGTCTTCGTCTGCATCTATGCGACCGTCGGCGTGGCGCTGCTGATCCTCACCGGGTTCACCGGCCAGGCCTCGCTCGGCCACGCCGCGTTCCTCGCGATCGGGGCCTATACCGCGGCCTATTTGCAGAAATACAACGTGCCGTTCCCGGTCTACTTCCTCGCCGCGGGAGCCTTGACCGGCATCATCGGCGCGATGGTCGGTTTTCCCGCCCTGCGCCTGACCGGCATTTACCTCGTCATCGCCACCATCTCCTTTGCCTTGATCGTGGAGGAGGTCCTGGCGCGCTGGGAGAGCGTCACCAACGGCAACGAGGGCATGCGGATCAAGACGTTGTCGCTGCTCGGCGTCACGGTCCCGCGTGACAGCCCGGCCTTCTATTTCCTCTGTCTTGCCGTGCTGGTGCTGACCATCGTCGGCACGCTCAACCTGTTGCGTTCGCCGACGGGGCGCGCCTTCGTCGCGATCCGCGACTCCGAGACGGCGGCGCGCAGCATGGGCGTCAACGTCGCGCTCTACAAGGTCAAGTCCTTTGCGATCTCGGCAGCGATCACCGGCCTTGCCGGCGTGCTGTTCGCGCATAAGCTCTCCTTCATCTCGCCGGAGATGTTCACGCTGCAGCTCTCGATCGAATTCATCATCGTGATCCTGATCGGCGGCGCCTTCAGCCTGCACGGCGCGGTGCTGGGCGCGATCTTCATCGTCATGATCGATCCGTTCCTGACTTACCTCAAGGACGACATGCCCGGCATCATCGCCGGCATCACCGCGACATTTGGTGCGAGCCCGACGACTGCGGGCAACGTCCAGTCAAAAGTCGCGGCCTTCGCCTCGCTCAATGGCCTGAAAGGCGCGATCTACGGCATCATCATCGTGCTGTTCGTGCTGTTCGAGCCGCTCGGGCTCTACGGCCGCTGGCTCAAGATCAAGCTCTTCTTCCAGCTGTTTCCGCTCTACAAGCGCGCCACCTTCAAGCGGCAGAAGATTTACGTGAAGTCGGAGCGCAACCGATGAGCTATTTTCGCGCCGAGAACCTGTCGCTGCATTTTGGGGGCCTCAAGGCCGTCGATGCGGTCTCGTTCGCGGTGGAGAAGGGCGAGATCCTCTCGATCATCGGTCCCAACGGCGCCGGCAAGAGCTCGATCTTCAACCTGATCTCGCGGATCTACCGGCCGACCTCGGGCCGCATCTTCTTCGAGGACCAGGACATCACGGAGCAGCCGCCCTACGACATCGCCAAGCTCGGCATCGCCCGCACCTTCCAGAACATCGAGCTGTTCGAGAACGCGACCGTGCTCTCCAACCTCCTGGTCGGCCGCCACCGCCATTCCACCACGCAGCTCTGGCAGGATCTGCTGTTCCTGCCGAGCGTGCGGGCCAACGAGAAGGTGCACCGGCGCCGGGTCGAGCAGGTCATCGAGTTCCTCGATCTCGAACCCTATCGCGACAAGCTGATCTCGGGCCTGCCGTACGGCGTGCGCAAGGTGATCGAGCTGGCGCGCGCGCTGTGCTCGGAGCCGAAGCTGATTCTGCTCGACGAGCCGTCCTCCGGCCTCAATGTCGAGGAGACCGACGACATGTCGTTCTGGATCCGCGACTTGAAGAACGAGCTCGGTGTCACCGTGCTGATGGTCGAGCACGACATGTCGCTGGTCAACCGCGTCTCCGATCGCGTCATCGCGCTGAACTACGGCCGGGTGCTCGCGATGGGCTCGCCGGCCGAGGTGCAGCAGCACCCCGACGTCGTCGCCGCGTATCTGGGAGCCTGAGGCGATGGATGTGACCGCGACACCCGAGACCATCCTGAAGCTCTCGAACATCGAGAGCTATTACGGGCCGATCATGGCAATCCGCGGCATCTCGCTGGAGGTGCCGCGCGGCCGCATCGTCACGCTGCTCGGGGCCAATGGCGCCGGCAAGACCACGGTGCTGAAGACCATCTCGGGCATCCTCGATCCGCAGAAGGGCGCGATCGAGTTCATGGGCAAGCCGATCCAGCGCATGGAAGCCGACAGGATCGTGCGACTCGGCCTCAGCCACGTGCCGGAGGGGCGCGAGGTCTTCCCGTTCCTCTCGGTGCGCGAGAACCTGATGATGGGCGCCTATCCGCGCCGGGATCGCGACGGCGTCGCGGAAGATCTGGAGCGCGTCTACGGCTATTTTCCGCGGCTGAAGGAGCGCATCGACCAACCGGCCGGTCAGCTCTCCGGCGGCGAGCAGCAGATGCTGGCGATCGGCCGCGCCCTGATGAACCGGCCGACGTTGTTGCTGCTCGACGAGCCTTCGCTCGGCCTGTCGCCACTGCTGGTGAAGGAGATCTTCACCATCATCCGCCGCGTCAACGAGGAGCAGGGCATGTCGATCCTGCTGGTCGAGCAGAACGCCAAGGTGGCGCTGGAGACCGCGCATTACGGCTATGTCCTGGAGATCGGCCGGATCGTCATGAACGACACCTGCGACCGCTTGATGCATTCCCAGGACATTCAGGAATTTTACCTTGGCGCCAAGGAAGTGGGCGCCAGAGGCGAACGGCGCTGGAAAAAGAAGAAAACGTGGCGTTAGATGGAGGAGCCCCTCCGTAAGACATAGACCGCCGGCAAGGCAGGCAGCGGAAGGGAAAGCGACAAGGAGGAGAGGCGCATGGCCCGACCGGCGGTGCTGACGGTCGCTGATACGATCGCGAAGAGCTTTCTGCGCGCCGTCGAGACGCGGGGCGACAGGCCGGCGATCCGCGAGAAGAAATTCGGCATCTGGCAGCCGACGAGCTGGCGCCAATGGCTGGAGATCTCAAAGGAAGTCGCCTATGCGCTTCGCGCAATCGGCTTCATGCCCGGCGACGTCGGCTCTATCATCGCCAATGCCGTGCCCGAATGGGTCCATGCCGACATGGGCATCCTGTGCGCCGGCGGCGTCTCCTCCGGCATCTATCCCACCGACGCATCCTCCCAGGTCGAATATCTCGTCAACGACTCCAGAACAAAGGTGATCTTCGTCGAGGACGAGGAGCAGCTCGACAAGATCCTCGCCTGCCGGGCCCGCTGTCCTACCTTGCAGAAGATCATCGTGTTCGACATGGAGGGCCTCCGCGGCTTCTCCGACGACATGGTGATGTCGCTCGACGAGTTCCGCGCGCTCGGCTGCAACCACATGGTCGGCCGCGAGGCGCTGTGGCAGGAGATGATCGACAGCCGCAGCGCCGGCGACCTCGCGATCCTCGTCTACACCTCGGGCACGACAGGGCCGCCCAAGGGGGCGATGCATGCCAACCGCAGTGTGACGCATCAGATGCGCCACGCCAACGATTTCATCCCGGCGCAGGAAGACGAGGACCGGCTGATCTTTCTGCCGCTCTGCCACGTCGCCGAGCGCATCGGCGGCTACTACATCTCGGTCGCGCTCGGCTCGGTGATGAACTTTGCCGAGAGCCCGGAGACCGTGCCGGATAATTTGCGCGAGGTGCAGCCGACCGTTTTCCTGGCGGTGCCGCGCATCTGGGAAAAATTCTATTCCGCCATCACCATCGCCCTGAAGGATGCGACGCCGCTCCAGCAATGGGTCTATCGCCGCGCCATCGGTGTCGGCCACCGCATGGTCGATTGCCGGCTCGAGGGCAAGACGCCGCCGCTATCGCTGCGCCTCGCCAACCGCCTCGCCTATCGCATCGCATTCCGCAACATCCGCCGCATGATCGGGCTCGACCGCTGCCGCATTGCCTTCACCGGCGCGGCGCCGATCGCCCCGGAGCTGATCCGCTGGTATCTCGCGCTCGGCATCGACATGCACGAGGTCTATGGCCAGACCGAGAATTGCGGGGTCGCCACCATGATGCCGGCGGAGCGGATCAAGCTCGGCTCGGTCGGCACGGCCGTGCCCTGGGGCGAGGTCGCGCTGTCGCCCGACGGCGAGATCCTGATCAAGGGCGACTTCCTGTTCATGGGCTACCTGAACCAGCCGGAGAAGACTGCCGAGACCATCGATCAACGCGGCTGGCTGCACACCGGCGACGTCGGCACCATCGACAATGAAGGCTTCGTCCGCATCACCGACCGGATGAAGGACATCATCATCACCTCGGGCGGCAAGAACATCACGCCCTCCGAGATCGAGAACCAGCTCAAATTCTCGCCCTACATCTCGGACGCCGTGGTGATCGGTGACAAGCGGCCGTATCTGACCTGCCTCGTGATGATCGACCAGGAGAACGTCGAGAAGTTCGCGCAGGACCACGACATCCCGTTCACCAATTATGCCAGCCTGTGCCGGGCGACGGAGATTCAGGACCTGATCTGGCGCGAGATCGAACAGGTCAACGGAAATTTCGCCCGCGTCGAGACCATCAAGAAGTTCTATTTGATCGAGCGCCAGCTCACCCCGGAGGACGAGGAACTGACGCCGACCATGAAGCTGAAGCGCGGCTTCGTGAACAAGCGTTACGCCGCGGAGATCGAGGCGATGTATCGCCAGCGTGCGGTGGCGTGAGGCGCATGGCAGGAACGCGCGCCAGGCGACGCTGAAATCAGCGAAGGAGCGATGGCCACGCCCTTCGCGCAACACGGGCCAGGGAGAGGAGATATCAATGTCGAAGTCGTTCAGGGCGTTCGGCCTTGCGGTGAGCGCAGTGGTGCTCACGCATCTGCCGGCCGCGGCGCAGACCAAGGTCACCAATGAGGGCATCTCGGCATCCGAGATCGTCATCGGCACTCACCAGGATCTGTCGGGTCCGATCAAGGGTTGGGGCGTCCCGGTCGCAAACGGCATGAAGATGGCGACCGAGGAGATCAATGCGTCCGGCGGAATCAATGGCCGCAAGATTCGGCTGGTCGTCGAGGACAGCGGCTATGATCCGAAAAAAGCTGTGCTGGCTTCGCAAAAACTGATCGAGCGTGACAAGATCTTCGCGATGGTGGGACCGATGGGATCACCGACAGTGCTCGCCGCGCAGGACATCCTGTTCGACGCCGGCGTCATGCAGCTCTTCCCGCTGACGGCGGCCGAGTTCACCTTCAAGTTCGATCCGGCCAAGCCGCAGGAGCGGCTGAAGTTCAACAACCTCTTGCCTTACGTCGAGAGCACGCGGGCCGCGCTGAAATACATGATGGAGTGGAAGGGCTTCAAGAAGCCCTGCATCATGCATCAGGACGACGAGTACGGTAAGAACGTGCTCGACGGCTTCAACCAGCAGCTCACCGCGATGAAGGTGCAGCCGGCGTCGATCACGAGCTACAAGCGCGGCGCCTCCGATTTCAGCGCGCAGATTGCCAAGATGAAGTCCGATGGCTGCGACCTCGTCCTGCTCGGCACTGTGCTCCGCGAGACCATAGGGGCGATGACCGAAGCCAAGAAGCTCGGCTGGGACGTCACCTTCCTTGGTGCGACACCGACCAATGTGATGGAGGTGCCGATGCTCGGCAAGGAAGCTGTCGAAGGTCTCTACGCCGCCAGCGGCTTCGAGATTCCTTACGAGGACACCGCCAAGGGCAAGGTCAAGGACTGGCTGGTCAACTACAAGAAGATGTTTGGCACCGACGCCAATACGCAGGCCATCATCGGCTACAATGCGGTGATGACGTTTGCGTTCTACGCGAACAAGGCGGGCAAGGATCTCACGGGTCAGAAGATGCTGGACGCGCTGGAGTCGGGCGACAAATTCCTCGACATCTTCAACTCGCCCCCGACCAAGTTCTCCAAGACCGACCACCTCGCCAACACCATCACCCAGGTGCAGCAGGTCAAGGGCGGCCGCTGGGTGCTGGTGAAGGACAATCTGATGTTTTGATTGAGGCGTCGCTTTCACCCTCCCCTGGAGGGGAGGGCTATCGCATATGGCGTGCACGATGCTGCGGCATCGGCGCTGGGCTCCCTCTCCCGCTTGCGGGGGAGGGCTGGGGTGGGGGTGTCTCCGCGTTGGGATTGTTGAATTGTGGAGGGCGTCTCTGCGTGGCGAGAGCCCTCACCCGCCGCGCTCTGCGAGCGCGTCGGCCTCTCCCGCAAGCGGGAGAGGCGGAGCAAGCCCGCGGACAATCTTCGTGAAATCCATATGCGATAGCCCTGCCCTCGAGGGGAGGGTAAGAGTTCACGATCCCCCACCCGCTGTCCCCGAGTTCACCGGGGCCAGCTCGTCCTCGCGACACCGCCAGCCATCGGCGGCTTTCACGAAAGCAAAAGTCCGCTGGATCCGCAGGCGGCGCGTGACGTTGAAGGCTTCTGCGGCGCGCTCCTTGTTGCTGGCTCCCGGCTGCGGACGACCGGTCCTGGCATCCCAGCAGGTGCCGGTGCAGGTGGAGGCGACCTTGCTGCACATGGTGAAGGGCGCCAGCACGGCCATCTCGATCTCGCCCGTGACCTGCGCCTCCTGCCCGGTCACTTGGCTGTCGAGCGCGTAGACGCGGTTGATGCGGAGGAAATTTCCACACGAATTGGCGGCGTGAATCCGCGCGGCGCAGAAGTCGATCGCGTCGGTGTCGGGCGAGCGGGCCGCGACCTGCCGGCCGAACACCTTCTTGGGGTCGCCTTTCGCGGCGCGAATCTCATCGGTCTTGCGCTTCAAATGGTCGGCGAGACAGTCCTCCGCGGACTCCAGCTCCAGGAGCGGCACGTTCTCCTTGCCGACCAGATTGCATTTGCGATCGCGCTCTCGCGTCCACCTTCCATATTCGGCGAAGGCAAAGCGCGCTGCGGTCGGGTCCAGCTTGCCGATCAGGCCGAGCACCTGGCTGTTCAACTCGGTTTCGGCAAGCGCCAGCGTCGGGTCCGCGCAGATCAGCGCGCCCGCCGCGGTGTTGGCCGCGAGACAGTCGAAATCCGGATCGCGCACGATTGCGGCGCGCTCCTCGGTGACCTTGAGCAGGCACGCCTTCACCCGGTCGAAATCGTCGGCGCGGATCGCGGTCTGGCCGACGATGCCGCAGCTGAGATTGCGCTGGCGGTTCCAGATCGCATTCTCCTCGATCGCCGGCAGGCGATCGGGCAGGCGGGCGAGCCGTGCCTCGATCGCCGTGCTCAGCTTCTCGGCGGCGGCGGCAAGCTCGGCATCGCCGCAGAACAATTGGTTGCCGGGATCGCGAATCTGTTGGCAGTTGTTCTTGGCAAACAGCGGCAGCCGATCGGCAACGGGGCGGTCGGATTGCGCGGAGGCTGGTGCCGTCGGCAACGTCAGCAGCGCAAGCACAATCGTCACGATGAACCGCATACCAGTCGCCCCCGCATAGCCGCTGCCATGCTAGCGTCCCGGATCGAGCGGCGAAATGGCTTTGTGATGGGGATTGTAACCCGAGGTCCTGTAGCCCGGATGGAGCGAAGAGAGTGGGCAAGAATTGTGTTTCGCCCCTGATTATATGGCGTAGCCGAGGGTCGGGCGTATTTTTGCTTGGAAG